>NZ_JAPNXR010000022.1:0-94657 GCF_030397615.1 Vibrio sp. 14N.309.X.WAT.E.F5
CATCGTATAATGGCTATTACCTCAGCCTTCCAAGCTGATGATGCGGGTTCGATTCCCGCTGCACGCTCCAACTTCTGTTTAGTTTCAAATTTCTTTAGTTACAATACCCCCTTTAGATTCACCATCTCCTCTTAGCTTCAAAACCTAAACCAATTAAAACTGCGCACTTCATTGTGTGATTTTTATATTAAAAAAGAGTAATACCAAATGATATTACTCTTTGAATATTCTTAATTTAATTGATTACCTCAATCAAGCTCCCCTTCATCTAAAGCAGAAGTAACCCATACTAGCGGCGCATTCCAGTTGATGGTTATCTCGTTCAACGTCCAAGCTCCAATATTATCGCTGTAACACGTTTGTCCAACACACTTGCCTTTCATCACAGCGGCAATAGGATCACTAAAACTTACCGAATTTGGGCCTCCAATTAACGCACCCGGTGCTGGTTTTGGTGAACTTTCATCAGCAGCGTAAGCCCAGAATCGATGATGAGGATTCTCAGCAGGTTTCGTTCCATAACCAGTAACATAAGAGATATTCATCGGGTTACCTCCGAGGATATAATCCATCGCACTAGCCGCCGCTTTGATGTATCGAACATCATCAGAAAAATCGTGAGCGTAAATCAAAAAGATACTTCGGTTTACAAGGTTGGAGTTTGAGCCCCACGAATACTCTTCGACGGTATAAGGAATGTTGTAGCCTTCATTGGCAACTTGCTTGGTATAAGATTCTGCCGTTTTAATGATGTTCTTACGTGCTTGTTCAATAACTTGGCTGTCCAATGAGTTAGGTACCACGGCTAAACTCACGGTGCCCGCAGGCGCTATATACTGCCAATACATATCACCATCCGCATTGATGTTCCCCTTCGGCACTTCAAGATAGTGTGGAGAATCAATCAATATTTTTTTGTAAGCCTCATCATTGGTTGTGATAAATAGCTCGGCCGCTGCCCAGTATCGCTCATCACTCAATTCGATATCATCATACGGCCCAGAACCGGTAAAGTTGTCGTAAGCATAGATATCTTGATGTTGATTTGCTGCGTTCCACGCTTTGGTCGCTGAATCCAAACATAACTGCGAGAAATCACTATCGATATCTTTCCAAATACGTGCACACTGAGCGCCGATTGCCGCCAGATTCAATGAAGCCGCGGTAGTAGGATAACCAACATAACGTTTCTGAGTATCTTTGTGTGGCGGTAATGGCATGCCAGTCCAAGACTCATCCGCGATCTTGTGGAATGCCAGCCCTCTCGCGTTAATCTCGGTAAGTTTTAGCTGTTTACTGGCAGACTGATTACCGACAGGAACGGCGATAGGCGTGTCAGAATCAACTTGCATCGCTAACATGAACTCTATGTTCCAGCGAGCTTCAGACAACAGCGGGTTAACGCCATTGGTTGCTTCAGGGATTTTTACTTTACTCTCTGAAAAAGGAAGTGATTTGTTCTCTAAGAACTTACCTCGCTCGTATAAGTTCAGAAGTGTCCATGTTGAGATGCCACTGTTCACCGTGTATTTACCATGATCGCCTGCATCGTACCAACCACCGGTTGCATCAATAGTCAGGTCGCAGCCAGGCCATTTATTTCCCCAACTATCAACTTTATCAAAACATGTTGCAGTATCGGACATGTGACCACCGGGCCTCGCAAGCTCCTCACGTTGAACAAACTCTGGCTTTATTTCAATGCCACTGCGATTTTGATAGAAGTAAGACAACGCATCGAGCTTCAACTTACTAAAAACATCATTTCGAATATCGAATGGATAGCTGACATCGTCGTCGACCTTGACCGTTAAACCTTTCATCGTGTCTGTATATTTTGAAAGGTTTACTCGGTGAATGTGCTCACCCGACGCTTTATTCAAACCGAATACTTCTGTTTTACCGAGATCAAGACTGATCCCTGATTGAGAGACTAATGTCCATTTCAAAGGTGTCGTCGAGATGTTTTCAACAAAGATATATTTATCGGATTTCGGTAAGAAACCTACTTGATTGGCTCGAATAGGCATCTTAGTCGCTACTTTGACAAATGGTTTACCTACGACAGAAACATTGTCTACACAGATGATACCTTCCTTCTGAGCGCCTAGCTGAAACTGGAACTCCGTATCGGCATCACTATCAAGCTCTTGTAAAAAATCAAACGTATAGTTTTGCTTGTCTTCGGATACACCTACTTCGGTTAGAAAATAGTGCGTATAGGGAGGCCCTTCATGTTGAATCAAGGCTTTCATCTCAGTATCAATATTCGCATATGCATCGAACGATACCTGATAGTTTTGACCTTGCTCTAAACCAATACCACTGTGACCTAAAATCACATCCCAAGAATTCTTTCCTGGGTTTTTTATATCAATACACGCTTCATTACTTTCTGTTGCTATGTTGGCGCCAGCATTCCACCAACCATCCATATTGCCTTTAAAGTGACTATTCCTAATCTGCTCTTCAGCATAAGTTGCTCCAGAAGATAAAATCATGACAACCGCGAGAGATAACGTTCCTTTTTGCATCATTATTCCTTAAATATGTTTCATATCTCCAAGGAAACTAGCGAAATAGATTCAATAATAGAGCGTTAACATTCGCAAAAAATGGACTCGTAAAAATAAATATTATGATTTCTTGTGACGTTTAACACTAAGGAACAAGCTCATGAATCAATTGCATGGATAGACAAAACGATATTGTGCTAGTGCTTCTCAATTAAACTCAGATTTCATAAAAGTGAGGGTTTAATAATCTTGGTCAATATCCGAAAAAACAGTTGTGTTAATGTGCGCGCATTAGCAACAACCAAAAATAATTAAAAATGTTTAAAAGCAATGAGTTAACAATAAACATCGAAGCAATCAATGTCGCACTGTCAAAAGTCGAAAATGCGAACAAAATTCAGCTTAATACGTTGAAAGGTTATGTGAGCAGCGAACCAGAACAGGCCGTGCTTGCGTTTCGTTCTTTGAATGAAGTGGAATCGATCGACGACAAGCTTAAGAAGATTATGTCAGAGCTACCACACCTCAGTGGCGAAGCTCACCACCTACTGGAAACATCGATCCTATTACAGTAGTGGCCAAGAAAGATAAGTCTCAACTAGCGTGATGAGCTAAGACTTATCTTTTAGCTTTCTGTTTTTAGTACTTTTCTAGCAGCTATTTCTCGCTCTATTAGATAATGCCTAAAGCGTTATCGACTTCGCCATGCCCGCTTCCGCATGTCCTGGAATATTGCAGGCAAATTCGACTTGATTATCACCGTGGAAATGCCAAAGCATCTGCTTCGCTTTGCCCGGCTTAACTGTAACTGTGCTACCCGAATCATGGGCGTGATTACCCATGTTTTTCATCATTTCACGGTGCTCTAATTGCTCTGAAGCAGAACCAATCGAGAATTCATGATCAATCTTGCCTGTGTTCATCACAACGAACTGCACCACGTCGTTCGGCTCAATATCAACCTTATTCTTAAATGTAATTTTCATATCATCACTTAGTAGGACATGAACCACTTTATCCGGCTTTGCGCCTTGAGCTGGCATCCCAACTTCTGACATACCTTCCATGTCCATCATCTTCGAATGGTCCATCTTTCCATCCTTCATCATGCTGTGATCCATTTTTGAATGATTCATCTCTCCACTCTTCATCATCGAGTGATCCATATTTGAGTGGTCCATATTCGAATGGTCCATTTCAGCAAAAGCCGTTGCAGTAGTTAACATCAGTGCAATCGCAATAAGTGTCTTTTTCATGATCGTTCCTTAGCTTAATTCTGTTTTTTTGTTAGTTTCACATGTTCATGTGGTGCGCCCTTACTCACTCTTTTTTGGCAAGTAAGGGCTAATAATCAATAAGTTATTTGTTTGTCTCGTTTTGGTTATGCGTAATCTCACGCTGTTTCCAGAGCTTAAAGATTGCAGGCAACACCAGTAGGGTAAGCAACAGTGCAGACGCCATTCCGCCTATCATCGGCGCAGCAATTCGCTGCATCACTTCAGAGCCCGTTCCCTCGCCATACATAATTGGAATGAGGCCAATGATCACGGTAAGTACTGTCATCATCACAGGGCGAACACGCAGTCCTGCTCCCTCACGAATCGCATCCGTTAAGTCTTCACTCTGAAGTGCTTGCTGGTTCTGCTCCGCATCCAATTTTTTGTAGTGCCATGCTTGGTTTAGGTAGACCAACATGATCACACCTATCTCAACAGCTACCCCGGCAAGGGCGATAAAGCCCACACCCACCGCAATGGAGAAGTTGTAATTGAGGACATGCATCAGCCATAGGCCACCAACCATTGCGAGTGGCAATGTCAGCATAATCATCATCACCTCACCGACACGGCGGAAGCTTAAGTAGAGCAACAACATGATGATGGCGATGGTGATTGGCACAACGACACTTAAACGTTCTTTGGCGCGCTCCATGTATTCGTATTGACCAGACCACGCCAGTGAATAACCCGCAGGTAAGACGATTTGATCTGTAACGACTTTTTGCGCCTCTGCCACATAAGAACCAAGGTCGCGCCCTTCGATGTCAACGAACACCCAGCCATTAGGACGCGCGTTCTCCGTCTTAATCATTGGTGGCCCATCTTCATAGCGAATATCCGCGACATCAGACAAAGCAATTCGCGCTCCATTTGGTGTCACTAACGGCAGGTTCTGCAACTTAACGACAGAATCACGATAGCTTTGTGGATAACGAACATTGATTGGATAACGCTCTAGCCCCTCAACCGTTTCGCCCACGTTCATGCCACCAACCGCCGTCGAGATAACCTGTTGCACTTCTTTAATGCTCAAGCCATATCGCGCAGCAGAACGACGTTTGATGTCTATCGTGACATAACGACCACCCGCAACACGCTCGGCGTATACAGAAGCTGTACCACTAACGTTGTTAAGAATAGGTTCAAGTTGAGAGCCAATATCTTCTATCACGCTCAGATCCGGGCCAGCGATTTTGATACCAATTGGCGTTTTGATACCGGTCGCTAACATGTCGATACGCGTTTTGATTGGCATGACCCAAGCGTTGGTCAAACCGGGGAATTGAATCAGTTCATCAAACTCTTTTCGTAGTGACTCAGTAGTGACACCGTCACGCCACTCATCTCGCGGCTTAAGCTGAATCACGGTTTCAATCATGGTTAACGGTGCAGGATCGGTTGCAGTCTCTGCTCGACCAATTTTGCCCCACGTGGTTTCGACTTCTGGAATGGTTTTGATGAGCTTATTGGTTTGTTGCAGCAACTCACGTGCCTTACCTATTGAGATGCCCGGATACGTGGTTGGCATGTACATCAGATCCCCTTCGTCCAAAGGAGGGATGAATTCACTACCAAGCTTACTGGTCGGGTAATAAGCAGACGCCATTAAGCCAAGAGCGATAACAATCATCACCTTGGGATACTTTAGGCTGAGGTTTAGAAGCGGTTTGTACATCGCCACTAGGCTACGGTTTACTGGGTTTTTGTGTTCAGGTAGCACGTTGCCGCGAATGAAGTAACCCATTAACACAGGCACAAGCGTGATAGCCAAACCGGCTGCTGCGGCCATCGCATACGTCTTGGTAAACGCAAGTGGCGAGAACATCTTGCCCTCTTGCCCTTCGAGCGCGAACACAGGCACAAAGCTCAAGGTAATGATGATGAGTGAGAAGAACAGCGGTGCGCCAACTTCTTCTGCCGCTTTACCAATCACCTGCCAACGGTTCTTATCGGTCAGAGGAGTTCGTTCTATGTGCTTATGAACGTTCTCTATCATCACTATGGCACCATCCACCATGGCGCCAATCGCAATCGCTATTCCGCCAAGAGACATGATGTTGGCGTTAATACCCTGCCAATGCATTACGATAAACGCACCCAAGATACCAACTGGCAGACTTAGCGCGATAACCAACGACGAGCGGATATGGAACAGGAACAGCGCACACACGATCGCAACCACGATGAACTCTTCAGCCAGCTTCTTCCATAGGTTTTCAACGGCTGAATCAATCAAAGTCGAACGGTCATAAGTCGCGACAATTTCGACACCATCAGGTAAACCCGCTTGCAGTTCAGCGAGTTTGGATTTAACCGAGTCGATCACTTCACTGGCATTTTCACCAAAGCGCATCACGATAACGCCACCAACGGCTTCACCTTCACCATTCAGCTCAGAGATACCACGACGCATTTGTGGTCCAAGGTTAATGTCGGCAATGTCACCTAATAGCAGCGGAGTACCTTTGTCGGTCACTTTTAACGGCAGAGATTGAATGTCTTCAATGCTTGTGAGGTAACCGGTTGTACGAACCATATGCTCGGCTTCGGCAATCTCAACAACAGACGCCCCTGTTTCTTGATTACCATCTTGGATTGCTTTGTTGACCTGTTGAAGCGTTAGGTCATAAGCACGTAGCTTGGCCGGATCAATCTGTACTTGATACTGCTTCACCATGCCGCCAACGGTCGCGACTTCAGACACACCATCTACGGTTTGTAGCTCGTACTTCAAGAACCAATCTTGCAGGCTACGGAGTTCCGCTAAGTCGTGCTGACCAGTTTTGTCTTGCAATACATAGCTGTAAACCCAACCCACACCGGTTGCATCTGGCCCTAATGTTGGCTTAGCACTTGATGGCAAATTAGGCGCCACTTGGCTTAAGTATTCCAACACGCGAGAACGCGCCCAATACATATCAGTATCATCATTGAAGATGATATATACATACGAATCGCCAAAGAACGAGTAGCCACGAACCGTTTCAGCACCCGGCACCGCTAACATGGCTGTGGTCAATGGATAGGTCACCTGATCCTCGACCACTTGTGGCGCTTGACCCGGATAACTGGTTTTGATGATCACCTGAACGTCTGACAAATCAGGAATGGCATCAACAGGTGTATTTTTAACACTGTATAAGCCACCAAATACGATGGCGACCGTGGCAACCAGAACCAAGAATCGGTTACTGATGGACCAACGAATGATTGCATTGATCATAATGTGCCCTCACCCGTGCTATTCGTCGATTCGAGAGATTTGAGAGATTTGAGCACATAATCAGAACCTTGCTTCGCCACTAGAAACCGAATGCTTTGACCCTCGGAAAACTCAGATAAATCAAGGTCATCACTTACTTGGAAGTTCATTTCACCCGCCTTCCAATCCCAGTCAGGCACTGGCTTGTGATTTACCGTGATCATTCCGAAGTCTGCCATCAGCATGGTGATATCTCCCTTTACCCACACTTCGCCCGTCATTTGATGATCGCTTACCTTGTAGTCAACGACTTGATACTGACCTGATTCCGTTTTGATCATTTCAAAATCAATAACTTGACCACGCTTAACGTCTCTCATATCTAAGCCTTCAGCGAAGGTGAAGTTCATCACCATGCCCGGCCAATCCCATTCTGGAACGGGTTGATGGTTAATCGTCACCATGCGGCTGCCTTGCATCACATCGGAAATTTCACCTTTCGCCCACACGGTTTCAGCCTCTTCCTCAACGCCATTGATGCGTGACAGATCAGCCGATTGACTCGATTCAGAATCCAACATGAAGTGTGCAGAAGTGACAATGTCCTCACCTTGCTGCAACCCTTGAATCACCTCTATTTTTTCGCCGGCTTCACGACCAACCTCAATACGCGCGGAACGGTATTTGCCAGCCCCCTCAGACAGCACAACTCGTGTCATGCCACCAGAATGAATCACCGACGATATTGGGATAGTAAGAACAGATTCATCACTGATCGGTTTCAGTGCAATGTTGGCGAACATGTTCGGCTTAAGCTCGCCATGCGGGTTAGAGAACTTCAAACGAACGCGCAAGGTTCGAGTTTTCGGGTCCAGAATTGGGTAGACATAATCTACGTTGCCCTGCCACTCCTTACCGGGAATCGCATCCAGTGTCATTTCGGCATTGCTGCCTGATGAGATCCAGTGTGCTTGGCGTTCAAAGACTTCAGCATCAACCCACACTTCATTTAGAGGCCCTGCACTGATGACCGCTTGAGCAGGCGAAAGATAACCACCCTCACGAATATTGAGGCTAGCGATAACGCCATCTGCGGGTGCTTTAATTTTTATGGTTTGCGAGGCTTTACCTCGGCGAGTGATCGAACGAATCTGCGCTTTATCTACACCTAGGGTGACCAAGCGTTCAGTAGAGCCCTTGACCAATCCTTTACGACCTGTTTTATAAGCACTCAATAACTCTTCTTGTGCCTTTACAAGTTCTGGCGAGTAAAGCGTGAACAGTACATCACCTTTATTCACTTTCTCGCCGACAGCGTTGATATAAAGCTTCTCAACCCAGCCAGCTGCTCTTACGTTGGTTTGCCACAATGTACTTTCATCGAACGCCACATAACCCACGGTTTCAATACGAGGAGACAGCGCTTCGAAGTTAACTTTGGCTGTTTTGACACCCAGATTATTTTCCACCGACGAATCAATGAACACGGTACCGGGCTCATCTTTAACGCCACTTGAGTCATCCGCGTAAACAGGGATTAAATCCATCCCCATAGGTGACTGACCCGGCTTGTCTCGCTGATAATTTGGGTCCATAGGCGCAACCCAATACAGAGGTTGATTGCTTTCGTCAGCTTTGGATTCCGCTCCTTTCATGCCTGCCATCGCTGACATGTTATGTGCTGACCCAACGACAAAGTGATTCACACCAAAACCCAATGCACCACCGACCAACAAAGCGATAGTCGCTACTTTTACTGTATTCATTGTCTATTCCTTTATTGATTGGCTGTTGTTTTGAGTTGCGCTTGTGTTGAGTTGCAGTTCATTAACTTGATAGTCAAAGCCACTGACCAACGATGCCAGTTTGCTATTTACGATGTTGAGATCAGTGATTAAGCGTCGTTGTTCAAGCTGGAGTGCCAGTTCATCCGCTGTCGCTGCAATAACATCGTTAAACTGTGCGGTGTTGTTTTGATAACCTCTTTCCACCGCACTAATTCGTGCGGATGTCTGAGGTAACAAGGTGCTTTGATAGCGTTCTAAACGCTGGGTGAGGTTCGCCTTATCCACCAATAACGCATTCACTTGCGCGTTCATTTGGGAAAGTAAGGTGTCTTTTTGGGATTTAGCGGCGCCAACTTGGTACTGAGCCGCAGACAAATTCTTGTCTTGTCGGTTCCCCGTAAACAAAGGGATATCGACTGTTAGATAAGCGCTGACAAGATCAGAAGCCGGTTCGCCCGCCATGTTGTTCGCTTGTCGATGGGCATACATTACTTCGACACCGAACTGAGGTGTATACGCTTGCTCGGCTAGCTCAACTTGAGTTTGATTGGATGAGATGGTCGCATCTGTGATCTTAACGAGCGGATGCTCCATCAACAGTTGATAGTGCTTGGTTGAATCGATATTGGTCGCTAATTTGCTTTCCAACAACGACCAATCAATTTGGTTAGTCGCATGAAGCCTCCCCTGAGGTTCTAGAGTCTGAGGATCCACAGCCTGAGAGTTAATAGCTTGAGATCCTAACCATTCAGAACCTAGCCACTCAGACAGTTGTGAAATTAAACGGCGTTGAACTTGTTGGTTGGCTTGCAGTTTCTCATCAAGTTTACTGACTTGAAGTTGAGCATTAAGCAAGTCTTGAGCCTCACTTTTACCAATCGAGTAGTTGGTCTGCACATAGTTTTCTAGCTCAACCAATAAGCGTCGGTTCTCATTTATGATGCTTTCTGCAACTTGTTGGTAACCCAATTCAAGCCAAAGCTGCGTCATGCTATTTGCGACGGTCAGTTCGCGAGCCTGCACTTGAAGAGCCAAACCATCCGCTTGCTGCCCCGCTTTTTTCTGCTGTAGATCCAGCGTATCGCCACGTTCAAATTGCTGCATCAGACCAACCGAAATATTGGTCATCGGGTCTTCATCAAACTGGAAGCTATCGACTGGCAGACCACCAAATCCGACTTTTAGTTTCAGATCCATCAAGGTTGCGCTGGCAATACCGGTTTCTCGCATCGCTTGTGACTGAGCAAAGTACTGTTTGCGGTTACCGTCTTGGCTTAAGGCTATCTCAATCAGTGTATTGAGTTGCTGTGACGAGCTTTGCTGAACGGTAGAAGTTAATTCAGCTGTCGCTAATGCAGTGCTTGAAAACAAGACAGCAGCAACCACTAAGCTCGTGTTCATTACAAACACAGAGGTTGTTGGTTTTATATTCACAATGAATGTCCATATCTAGCGTTAAATAACGCGTATAAAAGATTGGCGCATCAGATTTATGAGTCTGATATCGCTATGTTTTTAGATATAGATTTATGCGGAAGGTGGGCGTAGCAAAGATTGAGCGCGTGCGACTTTCTGGCCAATAGTGACCGGCTGAAAACGAGCTAATGAAGAAGAAATTTGGTAGTTGGCTTGGATCGCCTGAATTGTGTGTGATGCTGTAGAACAAACAGAATAGCAACAGATATGAGCAGAATCCGAACCGCCACAACAGTTGTTGCCCATCACATGTTCACCGTGAGCATCCATTGATTCTTGATGCGAAGCCATCTTTTCATCAGCAGATAGCTCAGCATAAATGACGTGTTCATCATGAACAGACGGATCGCTATTAGGAGTGCTTGCATGAACATGATCGTTCATATCGGAATCGCTAACGGTCACATGACAACCAGCAGCAAATTCATAAGCGGCATCAGGATCGCTCGGCGAATCGATGTGCTGGCAGATAGATTTATTCGACATCATCTGCGTTGCCATGATATCGGCCATCATGGCTGAAGAGCTTGAGGCATAGCTAGACATCAACATCGCGATGATGCTGAAAACAGTAATCCAAGTTGTTCGGAGTGTGTTTGTCATAGCTAACCTTTAAATTTATACGGCAACTATAAACATTCCCCTTAGGGTAAGGTCAATGCCATTGTGCCGATATTTGCCTGACCGTTGAAAAAGTATTCATCCTCTCTTTCATCAAAATGAGATAATTCTTCGACTTTGCAGTTTTTTCTTTAAAAATTATCCAATTAGCTAGCGAAACCTCTATCTGTGTATTTTACTTAAGACAGTGCAACCACGATTCACGGATGATAAAAATGGCTAACAAAAAAAACGTCGAAACAAACAAGAAAAATACAGAAATCAAAAATAAGAAAAGTAACGAGATAGAACAAAAGAAACCAACACAAAAAAAGAAGCGCAGACTGCATTCACATCTAAAAGTGAATATCCCACTTTTTCAGTCACTCATGATGATTTTGCCATCATTGGCTAAACACGCTGCTGCAGAAAGTATAGACAATTCCAGCGACGCAGCAGATCAAGTAACCGCAAATAACGTGACCGAAAAAGATGTCACCGATGACCATAACAAGGCGGACTCATCAGCGGTTGCTCTCCAAGAAGCTCAGACGAGTGACAACGACGTAAACTCAACCTTAAGTGCAAGTCATGCCGCCCATGGTTCGAGCTCTCACTTGGTTCCTTCTCATCATTTATCGACGCTTTCTCACCCGCAAGTCCATTACATTCCTTCGGTATCGATGCCGACTATCTCCTCAGGAAGTAACGGTCAGCCGACTCATTCGAATGCGCCTACGACGCCCGCTTTACCCGTCACCTTTATGCCAGAAGTCATAAAAGGTACGTACGGAGAGCTTCATGTTGATGCAAATGGTCAATACACATTCGTATTGAATCCAAATTCTCCTCAATACATCCTGTTAAATCAGCACCAACCAGGTACTGACCATTTTGCGTTACATCTATCTAATGGCTCGAGCATCATTGTCCAGATACCAGTAACAGGTAAGCAAGACACTCCAAGTATTTCTGGAGACTTAACAGGTGTCGTAACAGAAGATCACAATATTGATTCACAAGGCTTGTTACATGCGAACGGAAAAATCGATGTCATAGACCCTGACCAAAATGAAAGTTCGGTTACACCGGAAGTTATCTCGGGTAAATATGGTTCATTAACTATCGATGCTGATGGACATTGGCAGTATCAAGTTGATAACTCGCTCTCTAATGTTCAAGCTTTAACCGCAGCCACTTCAATGCACGAAAGCTTCACTATTCACACCAAAGATGGCACACCGCAAACGATCGATATGACGATTGGCGGAAACGACGACAATGCCGTAATTACGGGTGTGGATGCTGGCACGTTAACTGAAGATTTAACGACACAAGTTCAAGGGCAGCTTTCGGTAACGGACTCTGATCTTGGAGAGGACCACTTTCAAGCCTCACAAGTGACTGGTAATTTCGGTACGCTAAGCATAACCAAAGACGGTGCGTGGACATACAGCTTAAACAACAATAACCCAGTAGTTCAAAGACTTGGCCAAGGTTCAACTGCGACAGACATCGTCACTGTTCACTCAGCTGATGGTACAGCGCATCAAGTTATGGTTACGATCAATGGCACCAACGACCATGCAGTAATCACGAGTAGTACAGCAAATTCACCAAGTTCGTTTTTCGCTATCGGGACAAGTAATGGCTCAAGCCAAGTTACTGAAGATAAAGACCTAACGGTTTCAGGCCAACTCAACATCACCGATATCGACTCAAAAGAGGCGCATTTTTCTAATTCCGACCTCAAGGGGACACTGGGTACTTTACACCTTAAAGACAATGGCGATTGGACCTACGATCTAGATAATAAAAATCCACAAGTTCAGGCTCTTGGTCAAGGCTCTGCGACAACAGACATCATAACCATCCACTCCGCCGACGGCACTCCTCATCAAATTGCAATTACCGTTAACGGCACCAATGATAAAGCCGTGATAAGCGGAACCAGTGCCGGCGTGGTAACCGAAGAGTCCCAACTTCAGACCTCGGGCATACTGACTGTTACGGATGTGGATACCGGTGAAGCGCACTTCGCTACTTCATCCACAGGAAGTACCGATATTGCAGGCTCGTTTGGTACGCTTCATCTGACCGATACTGGTTCTTGGACGTACGATCTTGATAACACTAACCCGACCGTTCAAGCATTAGGTAAAGGCTCGACAGCTACTGATACCATCACCGTTCATTCTGCTGATGGCACGCCGCATCAAGTGACTATCACAGTAAATGGCACTAACGACGCCGCTACTGTCAGCAGTGCAACCGTTGCTATCGATGAAACTGACAAAGCGGTAACCACCTCAGGCACACTAATCAGTACCGACGTAGATAATCCAGATAACACTTTCACACCTGATTCGATTACCGGAGCTAACGGTGACCTGACTATTGATGCTAATGGACATTGGGCGTTCACCGCCAACAGTGCATTTAATCAATTGAACGTTGGCGATAAAGTCGAAGAGACCTTTACTGTGTCGTCTGTTGATGGCACACCTTCGACCATTAAAGTCACGATTAACGGCACTAATGACGCCGCTACTGTCAGCAGTGCGACCGTTGCTATCGATGAGACAGACAAAGTGGTAACGACATCAGGAACATTGACTAGTACCGATGTTGATAATCCAGATAATACCTTCACGCCGGATTCTATTTCAGGCACCAACGGTGACCTGACTATTGATGCCAATGGTCATTGGATGTTCACCGCGAACAGTGCGTTTAACCAATTAAACGTCGGCGACAAAGTCGAAGAAACCTTCACGGTGTCGTCTGTTGATGGCACAGCGTCAACGATCAAAGTGACAATTAATGGCACCAATGACAAAGCCGTGATAAGCGGAACAAGTGCTGGCGTGGTCACCGAAGAATCTCAACTTCAAACCTCTGGCTCACTGACTGTGACTGATGTTGATGCCGGTCAAGCACACTTCTCCAATACCGATATTGCTGGGACTTTGGGCATCTTACACCTCACTAATTCGGGGACATGGACTTACGACTTAGATAACACCAACCCAACCGTTCAAGCGTTAGGCAAAGGAACAACCGCTACCGATACCATTACTGTTCATTCTGCTGACGGCACACCACATCAAATTACTATTACGGTTAATGGCACTAACGACAAGGCCATCATTGGCGGGACAAACTCTGGTGCAGTGACTGAAGAATCTCAACTTCAGACGTCAGGTACACTGACTGTCACTGACGTAGATACTGGTGAAGCACACTTCTCCAACACTGATATTGCAGGCACATTAGGCACTTTACATTTAACTGATACCGGCACTTGGACTTACGATTTAGATAATACGAATCCACAAGTTCAAGCCTTAGGTAAAGGCGCGACAGCGACTGATACTATTACTGTCAACTCAGCAGATGGTACACCGCATCAAATTACCATTACGGTGAATGGGACTAATGATACGGCTGTAATTGGTGGGACTTCTGCAGGCGCAGTGACCGAAGAAACGCAGTTACAAACCTCAGGCTCGCTGACTATTACAGATACCGATACCGGTGAAGCACACTTCTCAAATACTGATATTAAAGGCTCGCTTGGGACATTGCATTTAACCGATGCTGGGCAGTGGACTTACGATTTAGATAACACAAACCCAACGGTGCAAGCCCTAGGTAAAGGCGCTGCAACAACCGATACCATTACAGTTACTTCAGCAGATGGTACAACTCACCAAGTGACCATTGCCGTTAATGGAACTAATGACAAGGCTGTTATTACTGGTACAAATACGGGAGCAGTTACCGAAGATCAAGATTTAACAAATCAGTTGAATGTTCACCCAAACTACATGCTTACACAAGGCAAGCTATTCATTAGCGATGTAGATACGAATGAAGCTACATTTCCGATGCAATCTGGCATTGTTGGCGACCACGGGATCGGCTCATTTACACTTATACCAAGTGGCATTTGGCTATTTTCCGCAGATTCAAAACAAGCGGCTGTTCAGGCTTTAGGTGTTGGTGAAACTTTAACAGAGTCGACAAGAATAACCTCGGTTGATGGCACACAGAAAACTATTTTGGTAACCATCAATGGTACCAATGATGCACCTGTTATCACCCCTGTTGCGACGCAAACGGTAACCGAGGATGGCAGTAAAACCATTACCTTCCATGCAACGGATATTGATACGACGGATACGTTGACCCCGAGTGTGTCAGCGACACACGGTAGTGCCTCGCTGAATGCGCAAGGTGAAATCGTGTTTACGCCTGATGCTAATTACAATGGTCCTGCTTCAGTTGTTCTTTCAGTGACTGATGGGCATACGACAACCAGTCAAACTATCAATGTTGATGTAACACCGGCAAACGATGCGCCTGTTATTAATCCGATTGTGCCAGTGAGCGCCACTGAAGATGGTGCAGTAGTCACAGGTCAACTCACCTCAACGGATATTGATACGGGTGATACTGCAACCTTCACAACCACATCAACACAGGGTGGATTTACACTCAATACAGATGGTAGCTACAACCTAGACCCAACAGATGCAAGCTTCCAACACCTTAAAGCAGGTGAGATAAGCACGTTCACTATCCCTGTTACCGTGACCGATTCTGCAGGTGCAACAGATACTAAAGATTTAGTGATTACGGTGACGGGCACGAATGATACGCCGGTCATTAGTGGTGTAGATACGGGGGCATTAAAAGAAGATGTGAGCGCTAATCCTCAGAGTAATGAACTGACTGCGACAGGTAAGTTAGATATTGTCGATATAGATACAGGTGAAGGTAGTTTTGTATCCCATGGATTTAACAAAACGGCCCTACAAGGTCATTATGGTAAATTGGAGATCAGTCAAGATGGGAGCTGGAGTTACTCTGCCGATAATTCTCAAACAGCGATTCAATCCTTAGGCGAAGGTGAGCAGTTAACAGATACAATTAAAGTGACTTCGAAAGACGGTACAACGCATGATGTCGTGGTAACCATCAATGGCACTAATGATAAAGCCGTGATTGGCGGATCTAATACTGGCGCAGTAACAGAAGAATCTCAACTTCAGACCTCAGGCACACTGACTGTCACCGATGTCGATACAGGCGAAGCACACTTTGCGAATACTGATATCCAAGGCTCCTTAGGTACATTACATCTAACAGATAATGGCGCTTGGACCTACGACTTAGATAACACTAACCCAGCAGTTCAAGCGTTAGGTAATGGCGCAACCGCTACTGATACCATTACCGTTCATTCAGCCGATGGCACACCTCACCAGGTCACCATTACAGTAAACGGCACTAATGATAATGCTGTGGTAGGTGGAGTAGATACTGCAAGTGTCACTGAGAAAGCGGCTGGAGATAATATGTCACCAGATCATGCTCAATCGGGTATGGCGACACTTCGAGTTAGTACACTAAACGCTAATGGACATTTATCTGTGATTGATCCTGACTCTGGTCAGTCTGGCTTTGCTGATAATAATGTGGGGTATAACTATCACGGTACATATGGTGACTTAATTTTAAATCCAAATGGCGATTGGAATTACTATGCCGATGCTGGAAGTCTCACTCACATTGGTGGAAGGCCCACGACCAGAGGCTCCGCTATCGATAAGTTAGGTGAGGGTGAAACACTCACAGACACTATCACCGTTCACACAAAAGATGGAACACCACATAATATAGTCATCACTATCAATGGTAGTAACGACAGGCCTTATTGCTCTTCAGAAGTACAACTCAACGCAGGTACTGAAGATACGAGACAAACCATTACAGCTGCACAACTGTTACAAAACTCAATAGATGTCGATAAAAATGACTCTGGACTGCTTACAGTAGCAAACCTTCATCCAGATCACGGCTCGATTTTAGATAACCAAAATGGTACATACACTTTCACACCAGAAAAAGACTATAACGGTAAAGTTCATTTCACCTATGATGTCAAAGATGCACATGGCGGTGTCACTCATACTGGAGCTACCAGCAGTTTAAGTGCAGTTGCTGATAAAGCGGTTATAAGCGGTAGTGATACCGGAACGATTATTGAAGATCATAATGTGGGTCACAGTTCATTACAGCCTGTCGTTGCATCGGGTTTGCTGAGTGTGACAGATCCTGATGCAGGGCAAGACCATTTTCAGGTCAATCTGTTATTAGGAGAACAGGCGATTCACGATCCCTTTGGTGGTTTTTTACGCATTACACCAAGTGGCGCTTGGGGATATGAAGTAGCCAATAGTCGCTTGCAATCATTAGCTGAAGGTGAAGTAGAAAAAGTTGTATATCGTGTTTATTCTGCAGACAACACTGCTCACGATATAACAATAACGGTGACAGGCACCAATGATCAACCGACCATAGCTGCGACGACACTTGCACATGGCACTGAAGATACACATTACCAAATGCAATCTAGTCAGTTTGGATTCAGTGATATCGACACAGGCGATACGCTACATTCCATAGCAATCACAGATCTACCACCAGCAACACAAGGTAAGTTTGTGCTTGATGGACACGATGTTACAGCGGGGCAACACATCTCTACAGCTGACATCACTAAACTTCAGTTCGTTCCTGCGCAAGATTTTAATGGCGATGTTCAGTTTAAATATACTGTTAACGATGGGCATACCGACTCTGCAGAGGCTACCAACACACTTCATATTGATGCGGTTGGGGATAAAGCCGTTATTACCGGTGTTGATACCGGCGATGTTCATGAAAACAGAAACCCTGATATGTCGCCAGACTTTGCCCAGTCAGGTATGGCGCATTTAACTAATAGTATGATTCATGTTGAGGGGCAACTAACAATCATCGATCCAGATACCGGCGAGAATAGTTTTGATTCTAAAGGTATTGGTTATACCTATCATGGAAAATATGGCCATTTGATTCTTAATACAGATGGTAAATGGTTTTATGGTGTTGCGACCGGCACTGCTGATGTAAATGGTGGATTAACAACAAATGTAGGATCGACGATTGATCAACTTGGTGCAAATGAGACACTCACTGATACGATAACGATACAAAGTAAAGACGGTACTACTCATGATATTGTTATCACCATTCATGGCGACAACGACCGTCCATACTGCTCTTCAGAAGTGCAGCTCAACAGCGGTAAAGAAGACCTCGCGCAAACCATCACGGCCACCGAACTCTTAGCAAACACTATAGACGTGGATAGCAACGACCTAGGCAAACTCACCGTTGCGAATCTTCACGCTGATCATGGTTCTATTCTAGATAATCAAGACGGAACATACACTTTTACCCCAACCAAAGACTATAACGGTCAGATTAATTTTAGCTATGATGTGACAGATGCGCATGGCGGAACGACTCATACAGGGGCGTCTACCACACTCACCGCTACCCCAGACGGCGCCATCATTTCAGAAGTAACAACTGACCACATCACTGAAGATGGTTCACACAGCAGCCACAATGCAGGGGTTACAACTGAGCTCGCGAATGGAAGACTACAAGTTGTGGATCCAGATAGCGGGGAGAATAAATTCCAATACAGCCAGTTTGGTGAATCAGCAGTTCACGATCCGTTTGGTGGCATGTTACGTATTGATAGCATGGGCAATTGGGGGTACAGCGTTAATAATGCCAATTTGCAACACCTTGCTCAAGGGCAAACTGAAACCGTTATCTACCGTGTTCATAGTTATGATGGAACGGCATACGAGTTGCACATAGACGTTGTAGGCACCAATGATGCGCCAACCGTTACCCAAGTTGCGCTAAGTAACGGCACTGAAGACACGCATTATCAAATGCAAGCGAGTCAGTTTGGATTTACGGATGTTGATAGTGGCGATACGCTACATTCAGTTGCAATCACAGATCTACCACCAGCAACACAAGGTAAATTTGTGCTTGATGGACACGATGTTACAGCGGGGCAACACATCCCTACAGCTGACATCAGTAAACTTCAGTTCGTTCCTGCGCAAGATTTTAATGGCGATGTTCAGTTTAAATATACTGTTAACGATGGGCATGATGACTCACAAGAGGCTATTAACACTCTTCATATTGATGCGGTTGGTGACACAGCAGTAATCACTGGAACGACAACTGGCGATGTCGATGAAGGGCATGGTACCTATCATGATCGGTCACCAAACTACGCACAGCTTGGGATGGCTAAATTAACCAATGACCCTTTATATACTGATGGCAAGTTAGAGATTATTGACCCAGACACTGGCGAAGCACAATTTGATACAAAAGGCATAGGCTACTCCTACCATGGCACTTATGGTCAATTAATACTAAATGCCGATGGTAATTGGCATTATAAGGTTACCGTTGGTAGTAACCAACAAAACGTAGCCACAAAGATCGATCAATTAGGCGATGGGCAAGAATTAACAGATACGATTACCATTTATTCTAAAGATGGTACTGCGCAAGACATAGTCATTACCATTCATGGTGATAATGATAGACCTTATATCAGTTCTGAAGTAACACTTTCCACAGGCACAGAAGATACAGCTCTTATTTTCACCAAAGCTGATTTATTAGCCAATACTGTCGACGTGGATGCCAATGACGCAGGTAAGCTTTCCATTGAGAATCTGTTAGTCGATCACGGCTCTGTAGTCGATAACAAAGACGGCACCTACACTTTTACTCCAACCAAAGACTACAACGGCCAAGTGCACTTCACTTATGACGTGACAGATGCTCATGGTGGAACGACTCATACAGGCGCAAACACGTCTCTTGCTGCTGTTAATGATGTCGCAACATTTACTGGTGATTCAGGCAGCATAAGAGAAGATACAAACATTCACCACAACGTGCATACCACGGGGTCAGCAACCATTCCAGATGCCCTTGTTTGTAATGGACACCTGGTTATTTCTGATGTTGACGGACAAGGTGAAGCAACACTAGATCTCAAAGGGCAATCGCAAATATCACAGGATGGAACCTATGGCCATTTCACGGTCACTAGTCGTGGTATTTGGGTATATACAGCAGACAACAATAGTACACCTATTCAAGACTTAGATAATGGACAAACACTCACAGATAGCATTGAAGTCACATCAAAAGACGGTACCAAGCATTCCATTACCGTCACAATTAATGGGACCACCGATGATCCTGTTCTCCACAGCCTCAGTGATTCAGGTGTTCAACATAGTGGTCCAATCGAAGGGAATCTACTTACTGGCTCTGGGACGGATCAAGGATTGAGTGGTGCAGCAACAGACACAGATTCCAACGCACATCTGGTGTTGCAAGATATTCAAATAAATGACCCCGTATCAGGTTATGTCGCGGTAAGGCCGGGGCAACCACATACTATGGCCGGTATCGGTACACTCGCGATCGAAGCGAATGGTCATTATACCTTCACCCCGGAAGCTGGTTTTACAGGTAAAGTGCCAAGTATGGTTTATCGTGTCGGTGATGATGGGGGTAACTCAATAGGAGACTCTTCTCAAAACTCTCTCTCTATTGAAGTCACCCCACCTCTACAGCATACACCTACAGTCACAGGGCAAACCGTTTCTACAAATGAAGACATCACCAGAACTGTTGCTACCAGTGACTTTGGTTACAGTGATCAAGATGGCGACGCCCTGCAGTTCGTGACTATTAGCAGCATACCGAGTCATGGATTATTACTCCTAAACGGCAAAGCGGTAACCACCAACCAGCAAATCACAAAAGCGGATTTAGATGCAGGCCATTTAACCTTCACGCCAATCAGTAATGAAAACGGTGCCAACTATGCGCAATTTACATTTACTGCAAATGATGGCCATCAAAACTCAGCAAGTGCAACGATGATAGTGGATGTCAATGCCGTCAATGATGCGCCTATCGTTGGATCGAGTTTTATTAGTTCTTTAGAAGATAAACCTCATGCGTTCACCACTGCTGACTTTAAATATTCTGATATTGATGGCGATGCGCTAAACCATCTCACGATTACCAATGTCGCCCACGGCGTGTTAACCCTGAATGGCGTCACTGTGAATATTGGTGATGACGTCAGCGCATCCGACGTTTCATCACTCATCTTCACCCCAACTCACAACTATTTTAGTTCTGGTGTCAGCGGGCTGGGTGCGGTGCAATTTACCGCAAACGATGGCCAAGCTGATTCAAAAGAAGGGTCAATATTCATTAACATTGCTAATGCCGCCGACCCAGCAACATTCGGAGGCGATTCCACAGGGGTAGCTCAAGAAGACATGACACTTCAAGCGTCAGGTACGTTGACATCTAGCGATCCAGATGGAACTACAGGCTTTATTGCCGTTCAAGGTGGTGCTGGGATAGTAGGAAGTAAAGGTTATGGGCATGCACACATTGATAGTAATGGTCACTGGACTTACGACCTTTACAACAAACACCCAATCGTTCAACAGCTTGGCGAAGGTCAGACAGACACTGAAACCATTACGGTTCAATCTGCAGATGGTACGCACCATGACATCGTGGTAGCTATTACCGGAACCAATGACGCACCGATTCTCGGCGTTAACCAGACATCATCAACAGCAGGTACATTAACAGAGACAGATGTAGACGTTAATGACACTCATATGTTCTCTGTCGTCAGCTCAACAGGGCAATTCGGTTCATTGTCGGTCGATCCAAATACTGGTGACTACGTCTACACACCAAATACGTCTATCACAGGAATGAGTTATAACTCTGCCACCAACTCCTATCATGGTGTCGATGTATTCGAAGTAAAAGTCAGTGACGGCCATACGGAAGATTCGAAATTCATCACCTTTGATGCCTCGGGACATGTCACCATGTCACCAACGGGTAGCTTAGTCACCTCGACGACTGTTCTGCACCAACCTGTGGTAACTACGACGCAACCAACCTTGCCTTCAGGCACTAACGTCGCGCCAACGAACACCGTTACTCTGGATCTCGCGTCAACAAGCGATTCAGGTTCATCGCAAACTGACAACCTGACCAACGACACTACCCCAACGATTACCGGACACACTGATATTCCATTCTCGAAAGTCACTATTTACGATGGTTCCACACCAGTTGGACACTCGGTATCTGATGCCTCTGGCCAATATAGTGTTGCCGTAAGCAGCTTATCGGAGGGCGATCATAATCTATCCGCCAAAGCATTGGCTCCTTCGTCAGTGCTACCGGCTACATCTTCGCTTCTTTCCGTCCATATAGATACACAAGTACACGTCGGTATTCAAACAGACCCAATTACCGCCGACAATGTGATTAATGCTCAAGAATCCAACAGCTCCATTGACATCACCGGATCCGTTTCTGGCGATTATAATGCAGGCGACATTGTGACTTTAGATGTAAATGGGACACAGCATACTGGCGTGGTCGATGCAAAAGGACACTATTCAATTGCCGTACCTGGCAGTGAACTCATTGCCGATGCTGACCAAAAAATAGAGGCATCAGTAGCGATAACAGATACCGCAGGTAATAGCGCTCATGCCACTGCAGATGTTACTTACCAAGTCGATACACAGGTTAGCGTTCCTACGATTACCTTTGAAAACGCAGGGGCAGACAACTTATACAGCAAAGCTGAAATCGCCCGAGGACAAGCAAACACGATCACAGCAACCGTTACGCCTCCTGGTGATGCCAAAATCGGTGAGCATCTTGTCGTTAATGGTCAGGATCATGTATTAGATGCTCATGCTCTACAGCACGGAATACAAATTGAAGTTCATCCGGGTTCTAATGTACAAGCAACAATGACTGACGAACACGGTAATACCGCAGGTAGTCAAGGTTTTGCTGCAAGCGCTATTCCTGAACCGATCATTGTCAGACCGCCATCGGGAAGCCACCAAGTGTCTGGCACACTTGGGGTACCACCACTATTACCATCGTTAACTCCGGTACCAACAGCACAAAGCGGTTGGCGAATCCATTTACCTAATGGACAATATGTCACTAGCCACCATGGGCAATATGGAACATTAACCATTGATCCTCAAACCGGCCACTTACATTACCAAGAGCAAGCTCAGGTTCATACGGGCCCACATGGCAGCGCTTCAGGTATCGGTCAACATGAAGATAAATTTGAAGTAGCATTGCAAGGATCAAATCAAGATGAAGTGGTCGCCCATGTGAACATCCAGATACTCAGTCATGGGCCAGGAAATAGTGGAAAGCTGACAGTTGGAACTGAAGTGGTTGATATGACGATCACACCTTTAGTCCATACATCGCACCCTGCTCCACCGCCACCGCCTCCTGTTCAACATGACGAGCCAGACATGGCTTCGCAAGCCGACTTTACGGTCACACTAAGCGATGATAGCAATCTAGATTTAACCCAGCAGACCCATCAAGAACCCGATCAGAAAAGCAGTCACCATGGTGCAGCCGCTTATCTGGATGCATTGGGCATTAAACCCGATGCGACATCGACAACGGTTCACGATCAACCTGCGGATATGGATATCGTACTTGCACAAGTCGACCAACCAGATGCAGCAACACATGACCAAGCGCACTTGGATATGTCAGACGCGCTGGAACACCATGATGCAAACATCAACCATAACCAAGATGATGAGCACCACCACCACAACGATATCGATGGGTTACCGGACATTGATCCTAACTCATAACTTCAAGTGTAAGGTGCCTAATGCCTAATGCCTAATGCCTAATGCTTAGTGCTTAGTGCTTAGTGCTTAGTGCTAGTAACTTACCGCTTAAACTCTAGGCAAGCAAAATCGGGAGCATTAATTGCTCCCGATTGTTTCTCTCTAAAGAACATACAAACTTGCAAAAACGACAATCAAAAAGGGAGCACATGATGTGCTCCCTTTTTATTATTTGCTGTTGTTATTCGTATACTCTCATCGACTAGTTAACGTAGCTACCTTTCACCAAATGCGACGCTCACGTTCGTGTAAATTGGCTTCCACAGGTATTGGAAAACGGACTTCTCACCGGTTGTAATATCTACCTCGCCCGTCATACCTGGCAAGATAGAAAAGCTCTCCGGATTATCACGGAAATAGGGAACATCCACCGAGACGACTACTTCATAATAGATTTCACCGCGTTCACTTTGACTTGTGGTCGGTGAAATACTCTCCACCGCCCCTTTTAGCGCCCCAAAGCGGCTGTAATCAAACGCATCAATCTTGATACGAGTCGGCTGCCCTACACTCACAAAACCAATATCTCTTGGTGACAAACGAGCTTTAAAGTCGGCTTTCCCGCCAACAGGAACAATTTCAACCACTGTCCCACCCGGCTGAATAACACCTCCGTTCTGTGTACTTGGCAGGCTTTGCACCAAACCTTGTAGCGGCGACACTAACATGGTGTTGGTCAGTTTCGCTTGGCTTGAACGTACTCTGGCGTTCAGGGCTGACAAGTCAGAGACGGCTTTAGAACGATCATCGCTCACTTTAGCTTTCGCCTCGGCCAGAAGTTGTATAATTTTTTGGTCATTACTGTCAGCTTGTCTAATCAATACCGACTTCTTGCCACGAGCTTCTTCAATTTTCTGCTCAATACTGGCCAGTTTTTGACGCATTTCAAGCACACGTAAGCGTGAAATGTTACCCGACTTATAACCCTTTTCTAGTATGTTCAACTCTTGCTTAGTCGCATTTAACTCTTTCTCATAACTCGGCAAGGCCTTTTCTACGCTACGAAGCTGCTCTGCAATTTGCTCGCTCTCTTTCTCAAGCACCACACGCTTTTGGAAGTAGAGGGCTTTTTGCGCGTTTAGCTGCGCTTTTTGTTGGCTGACGATCTCTGGGTAATCGACCTCAAACTCAGCAAGATTAGGCTCACGTTGCTCAAGCAGCGCATTCATACGCTCCACACTGGCTAGAAGCGTCACTTGTTGGGACTTTAGCTCTTCAAGGGCGGTACGCTGGAAAGTGGCATCAAACTCAACAAGCGGCTGGCCTTTCTCAACCAACTGCCCTTCTTTAACGAGAATTTGCTTTAACTTCCCGCCAATCGCGCTTTGTAATACTTGCTTCTCGCCTTCTGGAATCACAGCACCTTTGGCTTTGGCAATTTCATCAACTTGGGTGACGACAGACCAAGTGGCAAAAGCAATAACACATAAGGCAACCGACCATGTGGCCAGCGCCAATGTACGAGCCGTATTTTGTGATTCAACAAGTTCACCGTAGCGCTTGCCCTTCTCGATAGATTGTTTAGTCATTAGCGACTCCTTGCTTAGACTTTGATTGTTCTTGTTGGGCTGCATTTTGTTGAGCAGACGCCTCTTGAGTTGACGGCTGTAGCTCTTGAGATAACGGTTGCTCAGATAACTGCGGTTCTTGAGAAGCTTTAGGCTCTGAAGGCTGTTCCTGCTTCGAAGACTGTTCCGGCTCTAATGGGCCTGCATAAACCACTGCACCTTCATTTAATACCACCACTTTATCGGCAAGCTTGATTAAATCCGGATCGTGGGACGTGTAAATCACCGTTGCTTTTCCTTTTTTCGACTGCACAAATTCACCAAATATACGTTTAGCATTTGGGTGAGCATCAGGCACAGGATTATCCATTAAGAACATTGGGTAGTCATAAACCAGCGCTTTCGCGTCAATGAGGATCTGCGCGACGCTGCCAGACAACATGTCAAAAAGGCTGTCCGGCTGAATACTGCTGATGGAAGTATCGAGCCCACCTGATAATGTCTCGAACCAACGCTTTCCGCCGACCATTTCAATTGCAGAGATCATTTTCTGATCTTCGACTTTGTGACCGTCGTTTAGCCACTCTCGAATACTCAGCGTAAGCAAATCAGGATATGCGGCTCGAATGAAACACCAGTGGCGATAAAGCTGCGGATCGTATTGAACGAGGTTAACGCCTTCAAGCTCAACCATGCCATTTTGGATAGGCTGCAAGCCAGACAGCACTTCAATTAATGTTGATTTACCGCTCCCAGAAGGGCCGGTAATCGCGACAATTTCACCGGCTTCAATATCAAAACTCACACCATTCAAGGCCGGGCGACTCTGTTTGGGATAGCGCAGTGTCACTTGCTCTAATTTCAAGTTAGGCGCTACCACAGGTAACGGGTGATGCTGGTAACTGAATTCACGCTCAGACGGCTGAGACAAAATACGGTTCACTTGCAGCTTGGATTGATTAAAGCTATTAAAACGCATCGCGCTGTTTGCCAACACCTGAGCTGGGCCAGTCACCTTAGATATCAACATCATTGAAGCAATCAAACCACCAGGGGTCATCACTTGTTCAAAAATAAGTCCTATTCCTAACCCCATCACGGCGAGTGTCGACCCCACACCAATGAAGTAGTAAATCGAGGTGTACCGACTCTGGAGAACCGATTGATTAAAGGTCACTGTAGACGCAAGAAGATTGGCCTTTTTGAAACGTTGAATCCAGTGCTCTGAGAATCCAGCACTGCGAATAAAGGCAAGCTTGGATGACAGCTCATTAGTCATGTTTTGACGATTCGTACCTGCCACTGTCGATTGCATCGAGCGCTTGCTGCTAGAGCGTATCGAGCGTTTTGCTAGCAAGTAATAAAGGATTAAAGAGACGACTGGAACCAGTACCAACCATCCGCCTAAAACACCTATCGCAAGTACAAAAATAAGAATGAATGGTAGATCAAACAGCGCATTTCCTAATGGCCCCGATAGCACACCTGAAATACGCTCTGACAACATCACTTGGTTTTGCTGACTAGAAGAAGCTGTTTGCTGATTTTGAGCATAGCTATTACGAAGCAGACGCTGCACGAGGGATTGAGAGATCTCACGACTTACTCGGTTGGAAACTGAAGCAAACACTCGGCTACGTAATGTTCTCAACCAACCCATCATCACAAACAACAACGCTGCGCCAATGGCGATACCTTGCAGCTCATGCCCTGCATCACCGCCAATCACATGGTCATAAATCGACATCGTGATGAAAGGAACGGCAAGCGCAAATAAGTTAGTGATAAAACTGACTAGCAGCAATTTAGGAATAATGGGGCGAAACGCATGTAGCCGTTCGCCAACCCAATCAGGAGAAGCCTTCTCTAGTGGTGGACCTTCGATAACGATGCAAAACTGAGGGACATCGGTGATGTCGTCATTGGCATTAAAGGCAACAAATTGTTTGGATTCTAAATGACCAGAGACAAGCTCATTTTCACCAAGCACCAGCAAGACCAATTTATGTTCACCAACGTCATCTAGGTTGGCAACCAAGCGATAAGGCAGTGCAAGCCTGTCGAACAAGGCAAACATATCGTCGATTGATTCAATGCCATTTTCATCGACCCATTGATGTGCGAACAACTGGATATTAGCATTAACTTCCAACTGCTTAAGAACGGAAAGGCTCACGGTTTCTAAATGGTTCATCACCTCTTGTCGACCGCTGGTATCTGCACGGTTGTTCGTACCTGAAGGGTTACCAATATCTAAACGATTCATACGACGGCCTCCTGATTGCTCTCGCTGTCGACCGTAATAGCTCGACTTTCCACTGTAATGATTCGATTAGCCAATTCGCGAAGCTTCGAATGGTAGCTCACCATCAGTATCGTGCGTCCTGCCGTTACTTCTTCTTCCAACACCTTAGCTAGATTCCCAAGGGCGTCTAAATCAAGTGAAGAATCCGGCCTTTCCAACATGATTATGGGTTTATCACTTGCCAATTGAGCCGCGATATTGAGCATTTTCACGTTACCCATACTCAACAAAGAAGCACTCGTATGGCCAATTTGTGTCTCTAGTCCATCGGGTAATCGAGTAATCTCTTTGGTTAAACCCAAACGCTTTGCATAGTCACTGGCGCTTTGCGTTTTCTCAGGGTCAAACCCGCACAAATTGTCGAGAATAGTACCCGACACCAACTGCCCTTTAACGCCACAGTAGGCCACAATATTGGTTACGGATGCGATTGAAACTGCAGCTCCGTTAATGAAACACTCACCCGCTTTTAGATCATCAATACCTGCAATCGACGACAATAAATGACTGTTAGTGTGGCGATCCTCACTCTCTAACAATACCAACTCACCTTTATTCAGTGTGACATCTGCATGAGAGAGTTCACCGTATCTTTCAACGGTCGCTTGCTTGATTTCCAACGTCTCAAAGTCAGATAAGTGGTTCTCAGCTTGCTCAGAATCTGGAGAGTCCGATAGTGACAAGTCACTCAATTTTTCTATTGCCTGATTAGCACTGTGTATTGAATTAAGCTTAATTCGAACTCCCACCAAAGCACTTAAAGGTGCGACGGCTCTGCCCGATAAGATAGAACATGCCGCCAAGCCACCAGTAGTTAACTGACCATCCAACACCCATAAGCTGCCCGTGATCACGAGTAAAACTGACGTGGCTAATGCAGCAAGCTGAATACACTCTTGGGCGAAGGCGTTCTGTTCTTCTTCTCTCGCTTTAGACTGAGAGCGAACATTATTGAGGGATTTAAACTGATTGAAGATTCGAGACTCAACAGCCTGACGTTTGATTCCTTGAATGGTTTGGCTTAACAAAATCAAAAACGCTTTTCGCTCCTGCTCATCTTGGGAAGCTTCTTCACTTAGACTTTTAACGCGAATAGAAGATAACCAAACAATTCCGAGAGTAATCAGCCAAACTGCCAAAGGTATCGCCACCAGCTCACCGCCGATGTAAGCCACCAAGCCCAAGAAGATCAATGCAAAAGGCAAATCAATAAAGCCTGCAATCACACCGCCGGAATACCAATCTTTGACTTTTGATACTGAGCCCAGCCCCTCTTCCACGCCGCCAACACCAATGTGGCGAAGATGGCCTGATGAAGCCGTTGTTACTCTTTCAACCAAGGTTTGATAGGTCGCTTTCTCTGTATTGCTGGCCGCGGCTGACAAAAGCCAAGTACGCACAAACCGGATCAATGCTTCCATGGCAACAGCCAACGCTGCACCCGCCAACAACAAAGTGGCAGTACCGTAACTTTGGTTAGGTAAAATACGATCGTAAATTTGTAAAACCGTTAACGGAACGGCGAGAGAGAGAAGATTTATGAGTAAAGAAGGCAGTAGGACTTTCCCCACCACCCCTTTGTTTTTCATTGAACTTGCGGGCATACACAATCCTTATCCATGCTTATGAAATAAGATTGGTACACCATGTTGAGTATTGCAAGGTAACGAACTGATTTAACGTGTTTTTCAATATAAATATGACACAGATCTTTCTACACAAATCTGTGGCTATACCCGTACCTTAAAAACGCTCCTTACAAGCGCTCCTTACAAACAATTGTCATAATCCGTTATCGCCTGCTTTAGCTTTGAAAAGTCTGAGTTACATAAATACGGTTTCAGCGCTTCAAATTTATCTGAGGGCCACTCGTATATTTTGAATGACATGAGTTCGTCAATAACGGACTCATCAAAGCGGTATTTGACGACTTTAGCTGGAGAACCACCGACAATGCTGTAGGGTGCGACGTCTTTAGTCACCACACTATTCGCTGCAACTACAGCGCCTTCGCCAATAGTAACACCGGGCATGATCATCGCTCGCATGCCTAGCCAAACACCATCTTTGATATGAGTATCACCTTTACCTATGTAGGCGTCTTCAATCACATCCATAAATGGATACAAACAGAACCAATCGACTCGGTGGGTATGGTTACCGCCCATCAGAATCACGACCTCAGCCCCGATACAAACATAGTCACCGATGTACAGTTCATCGATTTCCCAGCGAGGTTCCCACTGACGGCTGACTTCATCACCATGAAGATAACGGACGACTGATCCTTCAAACCCGTTGTCCCAGCAATCGCTGTAGTAACTGTGTTGACCTTTGATATGAATATTGGGGTTGCTGACTACTTCATGCAGCAATTCGAATTTAGACCAATGCTTGTTTTGCATTTTTACCTCTGATTAATCTTTATTAGTTAAATATCAATATATTCGACAATACAGATTCAACGTGCACAGCTTCGCTGACGTAGTAGCACTGGGTGCCCTAATACATCAATAGTGTAGTCACAGTTGAAATGATCGTAATGTCGCAGAAACTAAAGAGACGTCAGTGGATTCGAGGTTGCTTTAAGAGGGGAAGTAATTTCACAGTAGACTCGGTTTGTTAACGATAACTCGGTTAAAAAATTTACGGGCGCATTGTACCTGTTTATGCGCACCAAATTGACAGAGGAATGTGATTAATAAGGTTTCAAATATCGCTTTGTAGAATACAAGCTTGAGTCTGTGATTAACACCGACTCAAACTTAGACTCGCTTATAAATTTAGGCTTACGCTTGGAGCTAGGCTTAGCGACTACATACGAGCAAGCTGTGCTTTTCTGTCTTTATTCACGACACAGAAGTTGCCACGTTTAGTTCGGCATTTTGAACATCTTTCGCACTCAACAGGGCTTCTGTCCCCTTCTTTCCAACGCTTAACCAAATGTGGTTCAGAAAGCAGCGGTCTTGAAAGCGCGAAGTATTCAATGCCCGTGTTGTTTGCGATGGCTTCAATGGCATCGAAATCCGTCAATCCACCCACAGTGATCACCGGAATGTTAACGTCTTGGCTGATAGCATGACCATATTCGTGAAAATAACCTTCAGCTTGAATGGTGAATCCATCGTGAGATTCGCCAATCATGGTGTCGGCTTTACCATGGATGTTGCCTGACACCACGATGCCATCAACACCCACGTCTTCTAACTTTTTGCACACGAGACGTGTTTCATCGAAGGTAACACCACCGTCAAAGAATTCAGAGGCCGTGAGCTTAACTAAAATTGGGAAGTCGTCGCCCACCAGCTTACGTGTCGCAGTATAGATCTCTAACAGAAATCTCATACGATTCTCTAGACTACCGCCGTATTCATCTTCACGTTGGTTGTAATAAGGGCTTAGAAATTGGTTAATCAGGTAAGTGTGAGCAGCATGAATCTCAACACCATCAAAGCCTGATTTTTGTGCTCTCAAAGACGCTTGAGCAAAGGCATCAACAATGTAGTCAATTTCCTCTTTGGTCATCGCTTTACCTAGTGTTTGAGTTCCTTTCTCTGGAACCTCACTTGGTGCGTAGATCACTCGTTCGCCAAGATCATGCGTGGTCTTTGTGCCACCGTATGCCAATTGCATCACGATTTTAGAGTCGTTGTCATGAACCAATTGAGTGAGCTTTTGATACTCTTTGATAAACGAGTCGTTATACATACCCATCATGCCTGCATTAGGCTTCTCTTCTTCCACGATGTTGGCATAGCCCGTCACGATCAGACCGACTTCACCTTGAGCCAACTCTTCATAGATAGCGTAAAGCTTGTCTGTCATATGGCCATCTTCTGTTGCCATATTTTCCCACGTCGCGCTTCGCATAAAGCGGTTCTTCAATGTCATGGTGCCGATGCGGGTTTCTGTAAACAAAGTGCTCAAGTCTTATCCTCATTAAATCTTTATTATGTTTGCCCATTTTAAAAGACAAAAGAGAACCACTTCTTTTTTACAAAGTGACTCTCTTTTGTCCATTACTGAACGGGCGTTGATTTATGCGGATAGTACAGAGAATAAGACGAGGAAAACTTAATCTAGATTAAGGTAGGGTCACACTAGTATAAGAAAAAGCCGTTCATTATCTGTGAACGGCTTTATGAATCATCTAACTGCTTTATCAGCCAGCGAACAAGGAGGTGTTCTAACCGTATGTCACCGTCGGATCCACACACTGGTAAACTTGACCGATGCTCGCGCTGTTGGCTAACAAGGTTTCGATAAGGCGCGCCACTTCTTGTCGGTATATCACGCCATGCACTTCGACTTGTTGTGATAATTCTCCGTTACCTGTGGTTTTACCATCCAACAAGCCACCCGGTCGCAAGATTGTGTAATCTAAAGTACTGGACGTTAGCCAAGATTCGGCCAGTGTTTTTTCACGAACCGCAGCACCAAACCCTCTCTTCGAGCGTTCAGATAGGTACTGCCACGAATCACCGCAACCTAATGATGTCACCAACAAAAATCGAGCAATGCCGTTTTGCTCCAACGCATTAATAAGATAACGATGACCAATGTAGTCAACCGGAACCTCAGCGTTAAAGCTACCCATGCTGGAGACCACGAGTGCAGATTTCGGTAACTCAGCCACAGTGCGCTCTACTTGTTCTTGGATTGTTGCATCACAACGCAGTGTTTTAATACCCAGCTCTTGCAAGCGAGCATTTTTGTCTGGATTTCTCGCGACCGCCACGACGTCATGACCTTGTAGATGGAAGTGCTCGACGATTGCCGCACCTAAACCACTTCCCGCTCCCCATACAACAACTGTACTCATAAACACCTCAAAATAATCATGTACTTGCTGATTCTAGCCGGACAATCTAATCGGTTCTTTCATTAAGATCAATAAATGAGAATAAGTCTCAATATTAAAAATGACATTTATCACAGCTCATCGAGGACTTAGTACCGGTGGTGATGAAAAAGAACAAGTTTCGCCTTCAGTAACAACTAAATCTTCGCTCTATCTATGCTGATATGAAAACAGACCGCTAATCATCGGCGGTCTGTTTTGTTTTCGATACAGGCTGTTTGAGATGCGATTCGCTACAGAAGCGATTTATTGAAGCAAGCTTAGCGACCAACAGTTACAAAGCGTTGATCAGTAGAAGACCGACACCAATACGTTCACTGTTGTAACTGTAATCAAGCTATCTCGATAGCCTTAGTCTTCTTTTTTATTTAAGTAAGCGACCTCGAAAGCGAAGTCGACCGCTTGCTGAGTAATTTGATCAATATTCTTATCCAACATGGCTACGGTAATCTCAGATTTTTCATTCTCTAGAACACCGTTATCATTTACGACAAAGATGCGGCGGCCAATCAGCTCAGCAGATTCGTGATCTTTCAGATCAACACTCGCTAGCATGCGAATAGAGCGATCTCGTGTACCCGCTGCGTATTTAACAGCACCAATCACAGTACCCACTGGAATAAACTCGGTCACTCGCATGTCTTCTGGAATGTCCTCAATGCCATACAGCATCACGCTAATATCGAGCACCTTATTGTCCAAAATTACGTTCGAGTAACCTTGTAATTTATGTGCCAGCTTTTCATCCATTTTTTTGACAAGTTCAGATTTGAATTGCGTTTGTACTTCTTTCGATACTCGGTTATCTATGCCCGCTTTTTTGATGCCTACCGTTTCAAATTTAAACTGGTTGAAATAATGCGTGCCGCTGTCTTTCGCAATCCATGACATCCCCGCCATATCGTCATCAAACTGGCTATCAACGAAGTAATGCTCTGAGTCTACGCTTTGAATTTCTTGTTTATTTGGCATCGTGCTTGAACAGCCAACAGTGAACAAAGCAAGTAGTGGGAATAAGTAATGTAGTTTCATGTGAACCTCTAATTTTCTGAATTTTGAGTGCACGAATCCCTAAGCGATAGGGCTCATAAATTAAATTCGTGCAGATTAAATGTGTATTAGTTAAATTTCGTTCAGCAGTGAAGCGCGATTGTGGCGCTATTCACTGTTGAGTCGTTGTTTGCTTACGTTTAACGGTTGCTTATATCTAAACGGTGATTTTCACAACACGGTTTAGACATAAGCGTTAACTATTGAATTAGGCTTCTTGTCCTCGGTGATCCGCAGCCAAGTAGGTGTAGATGGTTGGCACAACGAACAAGGTGAACAATGTACCCACCGACATGCCGACCGTAATCACCAAGCCAATCGAGAATCGACTTTGTGCGCCTGCGCCCGATGCCACTAGCAGTGGAACAACACCAACCACCATCGCTGCCGTTGTCATCAACACTGGTCGCATTCGAACCGTTGCCGAACGGATGGCAGCTTCACGACGACTGCATTTCAGCTCCTGCTGCATCTGGTTCGCGAACTCCACAATCAAGATACCGTGCTTACTGATCAATCCGATTAAGGTAACCAAGCCCACCTCGGTGTATATGTTGAGCGTATCAATGCCTAAGTAGAGCGGCATCAAAGCACCAAAAATCGATAATGGAACACTGGTTAATACCACCAATGGGTCACGCAAGCTTTCGAACTGCGCAGCCAGTACCAAGTAGATGATCACCAAAGCTAGGAAGAACGTTGTTACCAACGAAGAACCTTCTTGTAAGAACTGACGAAGCTGACCAGATGTATCTGTGCTGTACGACGTAGGCAGAATCTTCGCGGCTCCCTCTTCCATTACTTTGTACGCTTCACCAATACTGACACCCGGCATCATTTTCGCTTCAATCATTGCACTGTTTAGCTGCTGGAATTGATCCACTTTTGATGGCTGAACAGATTCGCTAATTTCAATTAACGAAGCCAGCGGTACCATCTCACCGGTATTCGATCGTACGTGATAGTTCTTCAAATCATCCCAAGAGTTACGATTCTCGTTCGGAACTTGAGTGATTACCTGATAGCTACGCTGATCCATCGAGAAGTAGTTGACGAACCCTTCACTGATGAAGCGAGACAATACCGTACCGATATCTTGCGCACTCACGTTCATTTGCGCGGCTTTGTCGCGGTCGATCTCTATCTCTACCTGTGGTTTGTTGAAGTTAAGGTCATTTTGAACATAGATAAACTTACCGCTCTTCTGTGCGTACTCTTTCAATTTCTCTGCGTACTGGTAAAGATCCTGATACGAACCCGTTGGTGTCTTCAGTACCATCTGGAATGGCAAGCCCTGTGGCGTTCCTGGTAGATCCGGTGGAGAGAAGGTATACACCTGCAAGCCCGGTAATACAGAACTCTGTTTCTCGAAGCGTTGCATCACCTCTTTCGCCGTTGCTTCGCGTGAATCCCAATCTTTCAATACACCTAGGCCAAAGAAAGCGTTGTTGTGCATATAGCCGTTATCCAACATGGTCATTTGTACTTCATCATTATCTGAAATCGCTTCAGTCAATGCTGGTGTAAAGTGACGTATATAGTCCGTGTTCGCTTGTGCTGGCCCTTGCCCCATTACAATCATTACGCCCTGATCTTCTTCAGGAGCAAGCTCTGATGCGGTATTCATAAACATGAACACTAGGCTTACCAATAACGTGCCAACAACAGGCCAAATGTACACTCGGTTATTCAGTACATGCTCTAGAACTTTACGGTATTGCTCGGTTACACCTGCAATAACTGCATCGATTTTCTTAACCAGTTTTCCATCTAAAACAGACTTGTTTAGGATTTTTGAACACATCATTGGTGTCAGTGTTAAAGCAATAAACCCAGAGATCAGAACCGAACCCGCCAAGGTAAACGCAAACTCAGTAAACAGCTTGCCGGTTAAGCCACCCATGAAACCGATTGGTGCGTATACCGCCGCCAATGTAATGGTCATCGCAATAATCGACCCCGCGATCTCACGTGCGCTGTCCATGGCTGCTTTAACTGGGCTCGTGCCATCCTCTAGGTGACGGAATGTGTTCTCCACCACCACAATGGCATCATCAACCACCAAAGAAATTGCTAATACCATCGCCAATAGCGTCAGCAAGTTGATGCTGAAACCCATGCTTAACATGAAGAACATTGACCCAATCAGTGACAGTGGAATCGTTACGAGTGGAATTAACATTGCTCGCATTGAACCTAGGAACGCAAAGATAACAATCACAACAATCAGAGCCGCTTCCATCAGCGTTTTTGCTACTTCATCAATCGATGTCTCGATGAACTTGGTCGAGTCATAAATAACATTGGCTTTGATACCGTCAGGTAAACTTGCTTTTATCTGTGGCAGTAATTCATAGATCCCCTGCACTACCGTTAATGGGTTAGACGTCGCCGTGTTACTGATCGCGGTTGCAACCGTTGTGACACCGTTAAACAAAACATCTGAATCATAATTTGTCGCCCCTAACTCGACGGTCGCCACATCTTTTAAATGCACCAATTGGCCATCGTGTGTCTTCAACGACATGTTTTTAAAGTCAGCAACGGAGCTAGAGTCTGTGTGTGCGTTAATATCAACTTCGATATAAGGGCTCTGCAATTTACCCGCCGCACTCACAATGTTGTTTGAACGCAGAGCATTTTGTACGTCAGTCGCTGTTAAACCATACGAAGCAAGCTTTTGAGGTTTCAGCCAAATACGCATCGCAAAGTCTTCTTGACCTAAAATATCAACCTTCGACACCCCTTCTACCGTTGAAAAGGTCGGTTTCACAACTCGGCTTACGTAATCTGATACCTGTTCAGTTTTCAACGTGTCACTCGAGAATGAGACATATAAGATCGGTGATTGCGATGTCGACTTAAGGATACTCGGGTCTAGAACGCCAGAAGGAAGCTTGTACTTCACTTGCTGTACCAGAGACAGAATTTCAGTCAACGCACCGTCCGACGGATAACCCAGCTTCAAATACACGGTAATCACGGACTTACCCAAGGCACTATCCGATGTCATGTAATCAATGCCTGCTGTTTGAGCGATCTCGGCCTGAAGCGGCTGCGTTACATAACCTTGTACACTGGATGCACTAGCACCTGGGTAACTTGTTGTGATCGTAATAACGCCGGTTTCAATTTCTGGGTATTGGCGAACTTGTAGAGAGGTAAAGGCTTTTAAACCCAAGACCAACAACACAAGGCTCAATACCGTCGCCAAAACGGGGCGTTTGATAAATACATCAGTAAATGTCATGGGAGTATCCTAGTTACTTTTCTTGGTATCGGTAACGAGTGGTCGTTGATTATTAACCAGCACCAAACCGCCATTTTTAAGTTGGTGCTGATTCGACGTCACCACTACATCCCCTTCTGTTAATCCAGAAAGGATCCCTACATACCCGTCTTGTTTTGGGCCAACCTCAACGGTGCGTTGCACCACCTTATACTCATAAAAAGGTGTATCACTTGAGTGCTGACTTACAGCCTTAGTTGCTAGGTCCAAAACGAATACTGTATCGCCAGACAATGTGTAGCTGATCGCCACTGAAGGCACACTGATCACGGTGTTTGATTCTGATGTCGTTAATGTCGCATCGACATACATGCCCGATTCCAACGGCACTGGTTCTGTGGTCACCGCGCGCAGTTCGATGTTATGTGTACTCGCGTCTGAACTCGGCTCAATCGCTGAAATCGTTGCATGAAACTCTTCATCGTTAGCGGCATCAGATTCAAACTGTAACGTCTGCCCTACTTGAACGTCGTGAAGGTAAAGCTCCGAAATAGAGAAATCGACAAACTGTTTAGAGCTATCTTCTAGGTCTACAATCTCGGTGCTTGAATTAATAAAATCACCCACATCAATTTTTCTAATTCCCACATTGCCAGAAAATGGTGCTTTCACTTTCATGTATTCAATCTGAGTAGCAATGTAATCAAGCTTTGCAGATTCCGAATTAAATTGAGCAGTAAGCTTATCAACCGAATTTTGAGATACGCTATTATTTCTTAATAGCTTTTTGTTTCTCACTAATTCAACTCTTGCTAATTCCAACTTCGACAACTGGCTTTTATAATTAGATTTCAATAGAGCATCATCAAGCTGTATCAACACGTCACCTTTATTTACATACTGCCCCGAATTAAAAAGCACTTCTTTTACTTGCCCTGACATTTGGCTCGAAACATTAACTGATTGGTTGGCATGAATATTACCAATCACCTGTAAACTTTCATTCCACACTTCTTTATTTACTTTCTGTGTTGTTACTGAAGTCGCTGGTAATTTAAAACTTGCTAGTTTTTCTTTGATAACTTCGCCTTTCACATAATGAAAGCCAAAGACAAAAGATAACAATATAAATAGAGCTGACCCGACGATAACGCCTTTATATTTACTCATGTGTTCACCTCGTGTTTAAAGTCCGGCCATTCTAACGTTCACCACCTCCAATAAATAAAACTCCCATAACATCGTATTCAGCCTATATAAAATAAAAATAAAACCAATAAATACAATGGCTTAATTAAAAATAATCAAGTAAAAATCATTTCCATTCTTTATGTCGATTTTATTACCACGTGATTTATCTTAGCCACAAACAGATATAATTCTCCTCGTTCCTTAAACAACTAACCGAGATAAATATGTCTAATCAAGCACACCATACAAAAGTAGCGATTAAAGAAAAAATGAAACGCGTATATGGAGAAGATGTCGACCATAAACATAATAAAGACCATTTAGAATATAGAGAGCATCAACCATCTCATTCTGGTCACCCTCATGGCGGAGAACCTGAAGGTCACAAACATTTAGTTAATCATCATCCAGATGGTCACCACAATAAGCACCATAAAGATAAAACGCACGCACATAAGAAATCATCACGCTTACACCATAAAAAGCAAAGTTCTTAAGCACTATGATTGTCTAAGTGGCGTTAATAATGAAACGCCACTTTAAATAAAACATATCTAAAAATTGGAACGTCGAGTTATTAACATGATGTTCCATCAAGGATTTACTATGTCATTTATAATTGAACAATTAAGAGACTATCCATTCATAGCTCTTTTTCTCTCATTAGGTCTTGGTTACCTAATTGGCAAAATCAAAATAGGTAAATTTGAACTTGGCGGTATTGCTGGTTCACTTCTGGTAGCCGTTGCACTTGGACAAATTGGTGGAATCGCAATTTCTAATGAAGTGAAAAGTATCTTCTTTGCTTTATTTATTTTTATGGTGGGTTACAACGGCGGTCCGCAGTTTTTCTCATCATTCCGCCTTTCATCGTTAACCCGTTTATTCGCATCCTTTGTGATGACGTTTATCGGATTAATCACGGTCGTTCTTCTCGCTAAATGGGCAGGGCTAGACAAAGGCTTAGCAGCTGGTCTGGCGGCTGGTGGCTTAACACAATCGGCGATCATTGGTACTGCGGGTAACGCGATTGACCAACTAAACCTGGCTCCAGATGTAACCTCAACGCTTAAAACAAACGTGGCTGTTGGTTACTCAATCACTTACATCTTCGGCTCACTGGGCCCAATTTTGATGATGTCTCTTATCCCTATGGTTATGGGCTGGAACATCACCAAAGAAGCGAAAAAACTCGCTGAACAGATGGGCTCTGGCAGCAAGCAATTAAACGAAGGTGAGTTTACTGCTTTAAACCGAGTATCTTCACGCGCTTACCAAGTAACTGCGAACTCAATGTTTATTGGCAAAAGTGTGGTTGAACTAGAAGAAGCCTTCAATGCTGATCTCACCATCGAAGCGATCTATCGCATCAACGAAAATACCGATTCCACTTTAGATATTGCAAGCAACCCTATCTTAGCGGCAGGCGACAAAGTTTATCTCACGGGGTTAACTCAAGCCTTTCCCAAAGTGACGTCACTTGGTGTTGAACTGGGGGAATTCAGCGAAGAAAACAACGTAGTTCATACACAACAAAAAGTCGTACTCACCAATAAGAAATTGGCCGGTATTACTCTGCGTAGGCTTCACGACGAAACCAATGCACGTATTCGCCGCGGTGTTTATATCGCTCAACTGTCACGTATGGGACACGACATCTCAACACTGCCTGAAACAGAGTTGCACTTAGGTGACGAGATTACCCTTGTCGGTCAAAAAGAAGACCTGGCTAAAGTAGTCAAAAAAATCGGTTACAACAGCCCGCTCGGGAGTGTAACTGACTTCGTAACCATGTCGTTCGGTATGGTACTGGGTTACCTCATCGGCGAAATCGGCTTCACCATTGGTGGCTCTCATATCGCTCTGGGTTCAGGTTTAGGTTGTCTGGTTTCCGGTCTGCTTGTGGGTTATCTAAGAATGCGCACTCCACGCTTAGGCAGTATTAACCACGGCGCTGCTAATTTCATGCAGACATTTGGCCTAGCGGTATTTGTTGCGGTGGTTGGTATCAATGCAGGTGCTCCTGCGTTAACAGCCATCAAACAAAATGGCGTAACGCTGCTGTTACTTGGCGTGTTAGTGACCCTGATTCCTCAGATCCTAACGTTCCTATTCAACTACTACGTGTTGAAAATCAAAAACCCAGTTGAAGCCCTAGCGGTTGTAGCCGGTAGCCGCAGTGCAAACCCTGCATTCGCATCGCTACTAGAAAAAACACAAAACAGCACACCAGTGCCAAGTTTCACGATGACTTATGCGGTTGCCAATATCTTCCTCACCTTATGGGGTCCGATCATTATCAACCTAATTACCAAAATATCGTAATCAAAACCTGAACGCTGAATCAGACAATTGAACATTCAGATTATTAATCAATGGCTTAATACAGTCGCTAGCCTATCAGGCTAACGACTCAGAGAAGTTACCTAACTTATATATTCAAAATAATTGGATATTAACAAATTTAATTTTTAAATTAACGAGAAGAGAAATTACTATGAAACGCACAGATGAAAAACGCCTAGAAACACTAAGCCCATTTGAAATCAAAAACACACTGATCGACCTTGCGCAAAACACACATGAAAAATCGATGATCAATGCTGGTCGTGGTAACCCAAACTGGGTTGCAACAGCACCACGTGAAGCCTTCTTCCAATTAGGTATGTTTGCACTTGAAGAGTCAAAATCGAACTTCTCCGGGTATGAAGGCTTTGGTGGTATGGGAATTCAACAAGATATTAGCCTGCGCTTTCTTCAGTTTTGTGAAAAACATGAAGATCAAGAAGGTGTTCAGTTCTTGATCGAAGCTTTCCAATTCATCACCGAGCAGTACCAAGTAGACGGTGATGCACTTATTGATGAATGGGTTGAAGGTATTCTAGGTAACAATTACCCAGTGCCTGATCGTATGCTCAAGTATTCAGAACTTATTGCTCGTAAATACATCGAGCAAGAAATGGCAGGCTCTCAACCGCTACCTGCTGGCAAATTTGACTTGTTTGCAGTTGAAGGTGGTACCGCAGCAATGGTCTACATCTTCAATACATTGAAGAGCAACCGCTTATTAAACAAAGGCGACACGATTGCGATTGGCGCACCAATTTTTACGCCTTACATCGAGATGCCAGAGCTTGAAGATTATTCACTAAACAAAGTGGAAATCATGGCAACAGAAGAATCAGCATGGCAGATCCCTGATTCTGAATTAGAGAAATTAAACGATCCAAGCGTGAAAGCGTTCTTCTTAGTGAACCCTAGTAACCCAGCATCGGTAAGACTGAGTGACGAGACGCTCTTCAAGATCGCAGAAATTGCTAACCGTCGTCCTGAACTCATCTTACTGACTGATGATGTTTATGGCACCTTTGCAGATAACTTCACTTCATTAGCGATGCTTGCTCCGAAGAACACGATTCTTGTGTACTCGTACTCTAAGTATTTTGGTGCAACAGGTTGGCGTTTAGGCGTAATTGGCGTTCACGAAGACAATAACTTCGACCGTATGATTGCAGACCTTCCAGAGCAAACCAGAGACACATTAACAGCACGATACCAAGGCATTTCCCTTGAACCGAGTAAGATTAAATTTATTGACCGTTTGGTGGCTGACAGCCGTGCTGTTGCACTGAACCATACTGCTGGCCTTTCAACACCTCAGCAAATCCAAATGACGATGTTCTCGTTGTTGTCATTGATGCAAGGTGGTGAAGAATACAAGCGCTTGGCTAAGCAGATTGTACGTCGTCGATACAATACTTTGATGCAGAAAAACCTAGCAACGCCAACCATTGCTGAAGGCGATAAAACAGGTGCGTTTTATTATGTAGAGATTGACCTGAAAGAAATCGCTCAAACAATTCACAGCGAGGGCTTCTTCTCTTGGTTAGAAGAAACCTACGAACCGCTAGACTTCTTGGTTCGTCTTGCAGAAGAGCATGGTGTGATTGTAATGCCAGGGGCGGGCTTTGATGCACCAACTTGGTCGCTACGAGTCTCTCTTGCGAACCTAGAAGAAGCGCAATACTCAAACATCACAGATGCGATGAATACGGTAATGCAAAGCTACGTTGCTCGTTACGAAACACTGTGTTCTCAAGCAGCTAAGTAATAAAAGAGCAGTCGCTGAAAAGCAACTAACACAAAAATTAATAAAGGCCTCATGTTCAAATATTACGAACATGGGGCCTTAAATTTAGCTAGTTAAATTCGTAGGTATACGATGCACCGACACTGTTATTTTCACCGAAATCGTCCTCAGCAAAAATAGTGAAAAAGTTGAATGATTGAGCATCACTCAACTTGTAGCTCGCACCAACGCCAGCCCAATAGCCGGAGTAATCGTCAGAACCCATTGAACCACCACCGAAGCCCATGATAGACCACTCATCCGTGATAGTTTTCAAGCCAAAGGCACCAATATAACCACCATGTGTTGAACTCGGCATCAACACATAATCAGAACCTACATTCTCATCATCGAATACTGCCACTTCACCATCGTTATAGCTGTAGCCAGCCATCGGGAAGATTTGCCAACCGAACGGCTCAATATCAAAATAACTCAACGGAACAAATGTCCCGATACTGTAGTTATTCTTATAAGCATCGTTGTCGTATTCAGAGCGACTAAAGTTGAAGTTGACGATACCCAAAGGCAACAGCCATGAGCCGCCCACTCGCCACTCTTCGCCATCAGCGTTGACACGAGCATTGATCATTCGAGCTTCATCAAGCCCAATAGACCCCGAAAACTTAAGCTCTTCGTTATAAGCAACGCCGGCTTTGGTCACGATTTTAGTCGGATCATCTGGATGCTTCTCTTCAGCAAAAGCACCCGTTGAACCTAATGTTACTGCAGCAACAATGAATAGATTATGTTTTGTCATTAGAAAGTCGCGCTAACGCCAACGAAGTGGATACGGCCGTCGAAAGAGCCATCAACCATTAAACGATCCATTTCAACCGAACCCAAGTCCGCGTATTCGTAGAACACATCAATTAAAATATCATCCCAATACGTTGAAGCACCTACCGAATAGCGATACTGTTCGTCTACAGGGAGGTCAACCCACTGCATTGACGGGTCGTCCTGTGGCGATGTTTCGTAAGAGAAGCCCGCTTTTAGACGCCAGTCTGAGTTAAGTTGGTAGTCAGCTCCCAAAGCGAACTTCCACACATCATCCCAGTCGCGCTTAATTGGAATTCCGCCTACAGGGTTACCACCAACTGATGCACCAAAGTCTAATACTGTCTCGTCCCACGCGCTCCAACGGTGGAACTGAATGCTCGTCAATAGGTCAAGCTGTTGGTTCAAAGCGTAGCTAGCACTGACATCGACAATCTCAGGTAACGCAATATCCGTAGATAAAGAACGATTACTACCAGGTAAGGAGCCTTTTAACTCATTGTTAAACTCATGCTCTAGTTTCGAACGGTAACTTGCGCCTAATTTGAGCTTGTCTGTTGGTGTGTACATTACACCTAGGTTATAGCCGTAGGCCCAATCAGTGTCTTGTTTTGCCGTGAATGCCGACGTTGTTTGTTGAAACGCAGCCCAACTGAATTGAACACCCGCGCCTACTGACCACTGGTCATTCAGCTTATAACTGAGTGATGGGTTCACTTGCATTGCAGTTAGAGTAATATCTTCTAGAAGTGCAGCACCCGCCCATTCACTACCGTAATCTAGGCTAGAACCACCGACAGCGCCAAGTGCGATGCCAAGGTGCAGTTTGTCTGTTACTTGATGCGCGTGGAAGGCACCAAATGAAGGAAGCACTGAGTGCCCTTTACCATCACCGCTAGAGTCTTGGTTATCTTGATATTGCATCTCAAGATCAAATGCCATGGTATTGATGGTCGTTTTGCTTTCGCCCATATGAGACATGGTGGCAGGGTTCGTCCACATTGCAGCAGCAGAGCGAGTATAAACACCGTCCCCGGCGCCGGTAGTACCAGCATTGGCGACGACAGCTTCTTGTAAAAATAGACCACTTGCGAAAGCATTTAAACTTGTAAAAATTGCGGTGGCAGCTAGCGAGTAAGTAAAAGTTTTGTTCATCAGATTGCTCATTTAGCCTTAGACATTAAATTGCTCTAAGGTTACCGCAAAGCCCCATAAGCAAATGGAATATCCGTTATTCCTGTACAAAAGCTATTTGAACTTTCTCGCGACGTATGGACGTGGTTTGTCGCGGTTGATTTCACGTTGAGCAGCGATTGCTCTATTCTTGCCTAACCCTACCTTTATTTGATACCAGGTCTCGTAAAACACGGCCATGCCAGGGCTTGACCACCAAGTCTTGTTGTAGAGTTTCTTATTTGCAGCGACAACATCTGGCGACCGATTCGCACACTCAAGTGCCAACGCATAAGCTTCAGCGTAAGGGTCTTCGGCAATCTTGGTTACCAGTCCATAATCTTTTGCTGTTTCACTGTCGATCACCTTGGCCGTCATTGCCATTTCTAACGTATGATCCTTACGCATCAACTCACGAAATGCGATAGCGCCTCCCATGTCTGGAATCAACCCCCACTTCGCTTCTAAGATAGAGAAATTTGCGTCTGGGCTAGCAATTCTAAAATCACCACCGCTGACGAGTTGAAGCCCACCTCCCCAACAACGTCCGTGAATCGCAAAAATAACCGGACACGGAATATCTCGCCAAGCAAGAGAGAAATGTTGAGCAGCGTTTGGCAATGTCGGTAACCATTTAAACAAAAGCTTCATCGCGCCAGATTTACTGGTCAACAGAGACTTAATATCGAGCCCTGAGCAAAAATCAGCCCCATTACCTTTCACTATCACCGCGCGAATTTCAGTGTTCTTTTTTAGGTTCCTAATCATGTCATTGACGCCCTGAAACATCGCCATATCAATGGCGTTCAGTTTGTCAGGGCGATTTAATGCCACGGTCGCGATTTGGTTTTCATCAATGGAGCAAGTAATACGAGAGAGATCGGTCATGTGGGCTACTCAATTAAGTGGTCAGACCTTTAGGTTATACATTTTATTAACATATGCCAAACTTCACATTAAGAAGCGAGAGCTGTGTTGTTCATTTTATCGTCTACACAGTCTCAACACTCCACTCTTTTCCAACAGCCGAAAGCAAAAAAGCAGTGATAGATCGTTCTATCACTGCCTTAATATTCTGCTTAACATTTCATTAAATAGGTAACACTGTCTCTACGACCTTCGAGACTTTAACAGCAAGAATATGAAGTAACTGCCACCAATAATTGAAACTAAGGTGCCTGCTGCAAGCTGCGCTGGGAACACCACCACTTGCCCTAGCCAATCGGCGAATAGCATCAATGCTGCACCAATCAAAAACGACAAGATGATCTGCTCTCGAACCAAACGAGCCCCCACCATTGCAGCGATATGCGGAGCTAACAAGCCCACAAACGCGACAGGCCCCATGGTGGTTGTTACGACCGAACATAAGATCGCAACAATACACAACAGTGCCACGTAGGCGATATTGATATTCAGCCCTCTGGCACTCGCGAACTGTCGGCCAGTCGCAATTAAGGTCACCCAACGGCTCAGTAACAGAGCAACACCAATACAAGCCGTTATCACTACAGCCATTATAGTGGCTGACTCAGGCTCCACACGGTAAGTAGAGCCGGCTAACCAAGCCAATAATGTGTATTTCCCCTCACCCACTCGTGTTAAAGAGAATTGCACCAAAGCTTCCAAAACGGCGGTTAATGAAATACCTGTGAGAATCAAGATCGAAGGTGCAAACTGATGCTTCTTGCCAAGGAATAGCAATAAGCACAGTGCAATCGCACTGCCTAAGAAAGCAATCCAAGGGCTCAATGAGTGAATCGAATATCCCATAAACAAGCTGCTGAAAATCAAAGCTAGAACCGCACCTGCCGACACACCAAGAATGTCTGGGCTTGCGAGCGGGTTGTAGACCAGTCTTTGTAAAATCACACCAGCCACCGCCAAACCGCCACCAGCGAATATCGCCGTTAACATTCTCGGCCAACGAATAGACCATTCAAATGCGTCTGGGATAACAAAATAGCCCATATCAGAAGAAGGCTGAGATAATGCACTCAACGCAAGCAATCCAACAATCATCGTGCCCAACAAGAAAGAAGCCAAAGGCGAAATAGACTTTGGCCCTTTAGGCATCGAGAAAAACAGCTGATCTTGAGCCGATAATTGCTTTCTCGCAATAATGATCAACGCAGGAGCACCAATCACCGCGGTTGCCGTCCCTGTTGGAATCATATCCAAAGACCATTGTGCCAAGAAAATAGCCAAGCTGTCGGTGACACAGAGTAATAGCGCACCTAATACGCAGCTTGCGACGAGTTCAGATTTGGCCTTTAGAAAACCTAGATGCCTAGCAATATTAGGGGCAATCAAGCCGATAAAACTGATCACGCCTACCGAGGTAATCGACACTGAAGCCAACCAAACGCCAACCGCCATCAAGACAAAGAATGTTGCGCCAATATTGAGCCCGCGCGCCGCTGCCCCTTCAGTACCGATCGAAAGCAAAGTCAGAACTCTTGGCGCCAATAAGAATATGGCAAAAATCGGCAGTAACTTAGGCATCAACCACAGCACTTGTTCCCAGCCATTTTGTCCTAGGTCACCCGCTCCCCACACAAACAGATTCTGTGCGTACTGGTCGTTAAGCAGAATAATCGCCGTTGCAAATGCACCTAGCAACAAGTTGACTGCCATACCCGCCAATACAATTGGCAAGCCGCTCATGTTTTTGATTCCGACAATCGAAACAATCAGCCCCATCGCAAGCAGCGCACCAACTAGAGCAAACCAAACTGAATACTGAGCGACCAACATCGGCGCAACCACATTCAAAATGACCAGACCAAGCCACGCCCCTGACGACGTACCTAAGGTAAGCGGAGACATCATGCGATTCTGTGTCAGTTGTTGAAACAAGCTGCCGATGGTACCAAGTGTTCCGCCAACCAAAATCGCCATTACCAAACGAGGTAAGTTGACATAAATTAACGCCATCAGCTCGAATGATTCATCGACCATTGAGTTGAATGTAGCGATATCACTGATCTGTGAGACTTGTTGAAGCAACTCACCAATAGGGCCAAATTCCGACTGCCCTAACCATAAATGAACAAGGACAGCACAAAACAACGCAACCCCCATCATAAAACTACTGGATTTCATTACTACTCCGCTAGCGTCAGCAGCGATTGCGCCATAGCTTCAGCGTTATACAAAATCGACATGGCACCGCCGTAACTCCAACTTGCCGCTACTGGGCTAAATTGACCATTACGAACGAAAGGCATGCTCTTCCAAACCGGAGAACGGTCTAACTTGTCTTGATATGGGAAAGGTTCAAAGTAAAGCGCAATGCCACCCTTGACGTTCTTAAGCTCGGTCATACGCTTTTGACTGATGCCCCACTGACTCGCAGGAAGATCCATCGCATTTTCAAAACCAAGCTTTTCAAGTGCATATTGCGGAATCGAGTTATCGCCGTAGATAAACACCGAAGTAGTACTCGCAAAACGGAAAGAGGTGACTTTCGGCTTGTCGCCCGGATACGCTTTGTCTAACTCAGCTTTTAAAACCGCGATACGTTCATCCATCGCAGCAAGTTTATTGTTCGCTTGCTCTTCTTTGCCAAGCAATTGACCTATCTTCTTAAAGTTCTCAATGGCAGCCGCTGCATTGTTGTGCTGGTCACTGTACGTTTGGTAGTAAAGTACGGGCGCAATTTCAGAAAGTCGCTCCTGAAGATCTTTCTGAGGAGAAGCGATAAGAATCACATCAGGGTTTAGCTTCTTCAAAGCAGAAAAATTAGGCTCAGTTCGAGTGCCAATATCCGCCACACCTTCTGGAATGGCAGGTTGAACAACCCAATCGGTATAACCTGCAATATCGGGCACTGCGACTGGCGTAACGCCGAGTTCAATCACTTGTTCAGCAATATCCCAGTTCAGCGCCGCGACTCTAATCGGTTGGGTTTCAAGGGTTTTAACGCCCTCGCTATCTTCGACTTGATAATCCGCCATTACATTAAACGATAACGTACTCGCTAAGATGGATAACGCGAGTTTTGTATTCAAGTTCTTTGCTTTAGAAAAATGGGAAGCTATTGGTTTTAAGCTCATATCTTTGCCTACTCAATCTAAATTCTATATTTCTTCAAACGACAAAAGCAGCCTTAACTAGGCTGCTTTCAAATTGATAACCCTAACCTAGTTAGAATTCATAGTTCACGCTTAGCTCTACAGACTGCTCAGCACCGAACCAACAGTTCGATTGGTCGTAACACGCGTAATATTCTTCATTGAAAATATTGTTCACGGCTAGGTTGGCAGTCGCACCAGATAAAGTCTCGCTTGCGGCACCTAAGTCATAACCTACAGATAGATCAACCACAGTGTAAGACGGCACTTTGCCTTGTGTATTACTCGCATCCATTTGCATTTCGCCAACGTAACGAGCGCCTGCGCTTAGTCGAGAGCCGGCTAGCATCCCTGTAAATACATTGTAGTTAGCCCACAAGTTCGCAGTATGTTCAGGTACATAGATTGGTGTAGTGCCCTCTAGACCATTGCTCGTATCTTCTGTTATTTCCATATCCACGTAAGTGTAAGCTGCGGCAATATCAAAGTTCTCAGTAGCAAACCAACGACCAGACACTTCAGCACCTTGTGATACCACTTCACCGACTTGAATTCTTGGCCCATAAACATTACTAGGGTCAGTCATTAACATGTCTTGCTTAGTGATATGGAAGAGAGAAACCGTTGCTTCTTTCGACATATCATCAGACAGGTACTTCACACCAATCTCAGCTTGCTGCGCCATTTCAGGATCAAATTCATTGCCACTCTTATCAACACCCGGAGCTGGCTCGAAACTGGTCGCGTAACTCGCAAATGGAGATAGACCATTATCAAGCTCATATAAACCACCTAGACGATAAGTAAATTGCTTGTGATCGGATTCATGTGCGTAATAATCGCTTTCTGATTTGTAATGGTCAAAACGCGCACCGGCAATAAGCACTAATGCATCTAAACGAACTTGGTCCTGAAGGTATAAACCAAGCTGACTTGATGTGGTGTCATCAAGATATTCACCAGTTTTAGTCACGTCACTACGATCAAGGAGATCATTGTTAGGGTTCAACGGGTCGAAGCTATTGAAACCACTTCCGTTAGCACTATAAGACGAGTAATTAACATCTCCATCCATGTTTTGGTAATCAACACCAACTAACACATTGTGTTCTATCGATCCGGCTTTAATAACACCGCTCAGTTGGTTATCAATGACAAAACCTTTAAAGCTCTCGTCCGTTGAGTACAACGCTCGCGATAATTGATTTGGTGTGCTCGGATCATAACTAAGATGGTAGGTATTCTCTTGGTACAGAGATGCATCGGTATAACGAGCATTTTGTAAGAAGGTCCAATTATCATTGAAGTCGTGGTTAATTTTATAACCAACCATCAACACTTCACGTTCAAACTTGCTCCAGTTCTTATCCCCCATCGAAACCGATGGATCACTCGCTTTCAATACATCCAAAGGCATTGCTGAGTTAATGCCCATTGAAGGATCGTTTTGGTAGTAAAGGTTGAAATTAATTAGTGTTTTGTCGCTTACTTGCCAATCTACAGAAGGAGCAATTAAATAGCGCTCTTCTTCAGCGTTATCAACTTGGCTATCTTGTTTACGAGCAAGTGCTATTAAACGGTAGGAGAAATCGCTGTCACCAAATTGTCCCGTCGTATCAATTGAAGCTTCTTGTAGGTTTCGTGAGCCCGTTGCAACGCCAACCTTCGTTGACTGTTCAGTTTGTGGCGTTTTAGCGATCATGTTCACCATACCGCCCGGTGGCATTGCACCGTACAGTACTGATGTTGGACCTTTAAAAATCTCAACTTGTTGCATTGCGATAGGATCAATCTGTGGCTGCAAGTTCCAACCATTCAAGAACTGAAGCGAAAGGCCATCGTAGTAGTTAACGTTGTTGGTGTTAAAACCACGGATAGAGTAAGAATCAAACATGGCTACAGATCCACCACGGTTTTCAGTTACAACACCAGGTGCATAACGAAGGGCTTGGTTCAAAGATTGAACACCTCGTTGCTCTAACTGTTCTTCATCAATAACCGTAATACCTTGAGGCGTCTCTTCAGGCTCAAGTGCCGACTTAGTCGCTGTATTACGATAGGCTTTGCCCATGATAGTGACAGTTTCGATATTCGAGTCTGCCGCTGTAACGGTTTCTTCCGCCAACGCTTGCGCTGAAAACGCAGTGAGCAACGCTACTGCAAGTGATGAATACTTAAAACGAGTGTGAGTGGTCATGATTCCCTCGGTACCAATGCTTAATATAAATAATAATAAATCTCATTTGCATTGTATGTATCTAGAGATGGGATAATTAACAATTTGGTGCAAATTAAAAAAGAACTTGGCCTAATTTTAATGAAAACCGGCCAATTGATGATTAAAAACACAATTGACCTTATTCAGTGGGAGGTTTTACAGAAAGAGGTTTCGTGGGGATATGATTACGATTTAATAATAGGAACCCAGTACTCCATTTCAGCATCTGATGCATGGGCTTGATAGCCAAATGGGTACACTTCGAGTTCATAGCCATCGACACCACGATAACCAGAACTCGGCAGCCAGTTAAGCACAAACCAGCTCAAGGTATGTCGCAAGTTTTCAATCGGCCCACAATGTTTAACCACAGCGTAGGTTTGCTTAGGGATGGTCAACACCTTCAATTTATCGGATATGATACTTGGTAATTGCGGGATGGAAATTCCGTCGTGAAGCTCAACACCAGCCCAATAGTGGATGTTGGTGCCATCAAAACAAGACTGAGTAAGATCAACGACGCCAATAAACTGAAGTATATTATCGTTTGGAATCGTAACTTCCTGTTCCAAGCGAGACCAAAGTTGAGGGACTTTCTCTGCAAAATCTTGTGTTAGTGAAAACAAGCCGCTGATTTCTGATGTCATGCCTTTAACAAGAAACGACTCTTTTTCATCAATGCGAACCTCAACAAAACTCAGAGCGCCTTTCTCTTCTGTACTCACGGTTTCAGATACTTGTATCGGCTTTCTTAGCCCAACTCTTTTGCCCGCTTTTCTATATTGGCTTGGGCTTGCCCCAAACATCTGCTTAAAGGAACGACTAAAACTAATTTCTGAGTTGAATCCAAGACCAAGTGCAACATCAATGACACGCTCTCTTCCATCAAGTAGCTCTTCGGCAGCCTGACTCAGCTTTAGCTCTCTCACATAGTTAGCCACAGTAAGCCCGGTTTCAGCTTGAAACACTCTTTGCAGTTGCCAGCGAGACCAACAGCTTTGTTTCGCAATATCTTCTAGCGATAATGTCGAGCTTAAGTTCGCATGGATATAAGCCAGAACGCGGCTGATACGATCAAATGCTGGTGTGTTCATATTCAAGCTTTCATATTCTCTATAGTAAGTAGCAAAAGATTAGGTTCACCAATAGTTTTATCATTTAAAAAGGCTTTTATCACTTAAAAATGTACAGCCTGCCCACACTTTATAAATCTCAAAAACGTCAAAAGCACCGAGTAGATGCTCCATTTTGTATGGTTATCCTCGATTATGTCCGTTATGATAACGCAACTGATTCTCATTTATTGATTTAAGATGCTTCCCCAACTGCACAATATTATCACTCGTCGGAAAGCCCCGTCTCTACATCAGAAAATCTTCGCTTACTCAAAAGAAGTTACCCCGTATTTAAGCGGAAGCTTTGGCGCACTTAATAGCAAGAGCATTGCGATAACAAATGAGAATAGCCATAAAGAACTCAAACGAGTTTACGATGGGCTTGCGCAAAGCCACCCTGAAGCAGGCAAAGCGTATTGGTTAACGCGTACGTGGGATCTCGTGTGCTGGCAGCCTATCTATGTGACCTTCATTTCTATCTATGGACTTCATTCACTGCCCGATATCAAGAACATCGGTCAGTTTAGATACAAAGAGTTCGTTACTGGCTATCGCTTTTTTAATGGTGATCATCAGCATGGTTCACCTGAAGAACTTATCCCACAGGCTGGTGAAGCCATTCTTACATTGACTGAATTTTATCGCAGCCAAATAAGTGAATGGACACGTATTCGCCCAGGATTTACCAATCATTTATTGGCCGATCTATTGTTAGGCAGTTTGATAAAACTTCAGCAGCACGAACCAAGCCTGACTAATGATTATATCACTGAGCAAGCTAAGCTTTGGTTAGAAGCATGCCAATTGCCTGAAAGTCATTTAGGCAGCCTTAAGGTCGATGCCCATTCAGGAATGCTAAAACTGATCAGAGTCAGTTGCTGCCTCGTTTATAAGTGCGATTCAAGAAAGTATTGCGACGATTGTCCTAGGCACCCTGACAACAAAAAAACGGCCAAATAACAACCACTATTTTAAAGACCAGTGCGACAAATTTGCTTTCATTAAGCATCGCTATTGGTCTCGATACAGGACCGACATGTTCCAGCTTTCAAACATCAACATCGTTCGAGACAACCGAACCATTCTCTCAGTTGACGATCTCACTATTCCGACCGATGAACTGACCGTAGTTCTTGGTCATAACGGTTCTGGTAAATCCACACTAGTAAACTTGCTATCAGGACAAATGTCACCGGATCACGGCACCGTTGAGTTCGAGGGATCTTCTCTTTCTTCACTCAAAAGCAAAGACTTAGCAAAAAAAATTGCCTATTTACCGCAAAAGCTTCCCGCTTCTGCAGGTTTAACCGTAGAAGAGTTAGTTCGTTTAGGGCGTTTCCCTTGGAGAGGCGCATTAGGCCGTTGGAACTCTGAAGATAAGTCGATCATTCAACAGGCAATGGAAAGAACCGGTGTCGCCGAGTTTTCACAGGCATTAGCGGATGATTTGTCAGGTGGTGAACGTCAACGCGCGTGGGTCTCTATGTTGCTGGCACAACAGTCACCAGTATTGATCCTCGACGAACCGACATCGGCACTGGATGTTCATCACCAGTTTCAACTTATGGGCCTGCTGTCTGAACTCAACAAAAAGGAAAACGTTGGGGTGATCGTCATCTTGCACGATTTGAACCTAGCGCTGCGTTACGCGACACACATTGTTGCGCTAAAAAAAGGGCAGATTGCATTTGAAGGCAGTGCCGACAAGTTGCTCGACGAACAAGCTTTGTCAGCACTGTATGAATCCCCTATTCGACTGATCGATCATCCAGTTCCAGCTAGCACAGCCGCAAGTGAGAAAGTTGCGGTGGTCTGCGAATAGCTCAGGCTTTCAAGCCAAGTACCATACCAAAAAACAAACACCCAACAAAAAAGGCCATTGAAATCGTAGAACTTCAATGGCCTTATTAGAATATCTACGCGCTAATTAAGCTGAGACTCTCTCGCTTCTTGGCTACTAAAGCCTCGTAAAATATTAAATAGAGTAATCAGTGTGAACACCATGATCACGATAGACAGGTGCCACGCTTCTCCTAACCCTAACTGAACCAGCCCCATACTCACCATAGAAGACACAACCATTTGACCTCCGCCAGACATCGCAGCTGCTGCGCCTGCGTTCTTCTTATAAGGCAACATCACTAATGCCTGAGCACAAGGTAGCGCAATACCATTACCAAGGATCATCAAGAACTGGCCAATCATTAGGTACAAAGGTTCAAGTGGACAGAAGAAAAGCCAAAATGCAGCAGAGATGTGTAAGACAGGTGTACAAAGTAGGGTTTTCTTATTCCCGAATATCGGACGAATACGGTTACACAGACTTGTACCACCAAGCATCCCTAATGCGGGAATGACCGCCCACATTGCGTATTCGTCTGACGTCATACCAATCTGATTTTGCATGATAAACGGCATCACTGACACAGTGGTGATCATCAAGCTAAAGTTAAGCCAGCCAATACTCGCAAAGCTCATAAAATAGCGAGAGGTTAACAACTCTTTGTATTGCGATATCATTTTCTTTGGCGAAGGAATAGCAGAGATCTGAGTGACGGTTTCCTTAAACTTGAATGCCAGCACAACCCAAGCTAATGAGACATAGCCAAGTAGCGATATGAACACCATGCTCCAGCCAAAATGGAAGTTAATAAAGCCGCCGATTACGGGCGCAATCAAAGGTGTAATAGACGCGACCATCGCAATGTAGGACATCGCCAAAGGCAAGTCTGCTCCACTGAATCTATCTCGTGTTGAAGCGCGAGCAAGTACAGCGCAGCAGCCAGTCCCTAAACCTTGAAGAAAACGTCCCATTACCATGCTAGTAAATGAATGGCTAAAGAAGATGATCATCAACAGCCCAAGCATGGCAATCAGCAAACCGGTTAGCAGTACTTTTTTACGTCCTAGCGCATCTGAAACTGGACCATAAATAAACTGAGATGGACCAAAACCTAACAAATAGACACTCACTAAGAGCTGAGCTTGCTCTAGCGAGACATCGAAGTCTTTCGCTATCCAAGGTAAAGAAGGAAACACCAACCCCATACTGAGTTGGCCGATACTGATGACCAAACACGCAAGTAGGATCGATTTAAAGTCAAATCGACGACTCATGATGTAAAGTATCCAATAGAACCGCTGTTTTGAGATCGAGTGGTTTGAGAATAGATAGCTTGAATATCTACCAGACAACGTAAAGACAGAGAAAATAACGAAAAAGTTGCAGGGTTAGTATTCATTGTGCTCCGAAAAATCGAATAGAGGATGGCAGGATAAACATACGTGAGCTTGTATAATCATACAATACTCGCTCAACTAAATATGTGAATAGTCACTTTTCATTTATCTTAACTATTTATTTGCCATAGCTACCTACTTGCCGGCCACAAACTAAACTAATACAACGTCATGACAATCAAGGGACTTCAATGAACACTCATCATCGTATTCTTTCCTGTGCTTTGGCACTCATCGTTTCAGGTCCAATGGCTTCAACTCCAGTATTTGCGTGGCAGGCAGAGAAGATCACTGACGGCCTCGAGATTCCATGGGGTCTCGCTTATATCGATGACGGTACTATGCTTCTCACAGAAAAAGCAGGCGTCATTAAACACGTTGATTTAAAGACAGGTGAGCAAAGCACACTGTTCAGGCTTCCCAATGTTTGGGCGAAAGGCCAAGGCGGTCTGTTGGATATCGCGCTCTCCCCTTTTGAACTTGGAAAGTTCTATGTCACTTACAGTAAAGACGTCGATGGTGAAGGCGTAACAACACTCGCTTCTGCCAGTTACACAAACAGTGAAGTGTCTAACTGGCAAGATGTATTTGTGTCTAAATCTAGAACGGATACAGGCCGTCACTTCGGTAGCCGCATCACCTTTGATGATAGCCATCTGTATTTTTCAATCGGTGATCGTGGTGACAGAGACAACGGCCAAAACACGCTGACTCATGCAGGCTCGATATTGAGATTGAATGCAGATGGAAGCACACCTAGCGACAACCCATTCACCGATAACGACAAGGTTCTCGACGAGATTTGGAGCTTTGGTCATCGCAATCCACAAGGGCTCTTTTACGACTTCCCCAATAAAAAGCTTTGGTCTATTGAACACGGGCCACGCGGTGGTGATGAAATTAACCTAATAAAAGCAGGTGCCAACTATGGGTGGCCTGTCACCTCACACGGAAAAGAGTATTGGGGCCCTATCAGCGTTGGCGAATCGGAAACCAAAGACGGCATTGAAGCGCCTAAGAAAGTCTATGTTCCTTCAATCGCTCCGGGCAGTTTGATCGTCTACCAAGGTGACAAATACCCTGAATTACAAGGCAAGCTGTTGGCAGGTGCACTTAAACTTACCCACATCAATATTGTGACAGTCAACGAACAAGGTGAGGCAATCAAAGAAGAACGTATTCTAGAGGACTTAGGTGAAAGAATAAGAGACATCGAAACCTCACCCCACGGCGACATTTTCTTCAGCACTGACAATGGCAATCTATATCGCCTGAAGAAGTAACAAGGTACGCAACCACACCGTAATTATAAGGTATGGTTGCGTCGGTTTATTTACCATTTAGTAGGACTCCAATCTAGCGAAACGTGTGCCGAACTCGCGGTTTGAAAACCTGACGTTGGTGGTGGTTATTTCAAAGGCCTCGACTTAGTGGTTACACGTATAAAGCCAGTGTAGTTACTCCAAATTTGTCATCAATTTTACCCACGTTTTTCACAAAAACGACAACAAATCACCATACTACTGTAACTCCATGATATTTAAGGAATGCAAAGTTTGACTGCCCCCAAATTTCTGCAACCTTTCGTTATGGATTCGATTGACTATCCCTTGATTTGATTTAGACTTCATCTCGGCTAGAAAGAAAGTTCTTTGTATATAAACATTTCGTTGGATTACTAGTAACCCCGTTGTGTTGTACGCAATAGCAATAAACTTTTCCACGCTATCAGTGCCACAATTGGCTCACTATAAAAATTAAATTTTAGGATATCATCATGTCTAACACAGTTACTGGTACAGTAAAATGGTTCAACGAAACTAAAGGCTTCGGCTTCATTCAACAAGAAAACGGTCCAGACGTATTCGCACACTTCTCTGCAATCACAGGCGACGGTTTCAAAACTCTTGCTGAAGGCCAAAAAGTTGAGTTCGTAGTATCTCAAGGTCAAAAAGGCCCACAAGCTGACAGCATCAAAGTACTTTAATTTAGTATTTTAAAGCTTTCTAAAAATAGCCAGCCTCTGCTGGCTATTTTTTTACCCGCTATTCTTAAATCTATTATTTACGTTCAGTATTCAAACGAGCGAAACCTGTATTCAACGTTGCCGCTAACGTGAACACATTCTTAGAAGCAACACCTATCCTCTATGAAATGAAACTCATCGGTAAGTCAGAGAAACGAACAAGACGCCCTACTCGATGCTTCTAGACTTCAGCATCTTGAGCTGTATGAGACTCAGCGAAGTGCGTGGTATTCAGTGGGAAGACTTAAACGAAGAACTTAGAACAGTGATCGTACGTGACCGAAAAGACCCACGAAAGAAAGAAGGTAACCATAGGGTCGTTCCTCTACTCGGTGAAGCATTCGATATTGTGATGAAACAAAAACGTAAAGGTGAGGTGATCTTCCCTTACAACCCTCGCTCAGTTGGTCGAGGCTTTGTTGAAGTGTGTCAAAAGGTTGGGATTGATAACCTACGCTATCATGACCTACGCCGTGAAGGTGCAAGCCGCTTGTTCGAAAAAGGCTTTACCATTGAGGAGGTTGCTCAAGTAACTGGTCATAGGAACCTAAATACCTTGTGGCAGGTTTATACCCAGCTGTTTCCGCATAAATTGCATGAACGTAAAATATAAAGAATATCCACTCAAAGGGAGCTGTTTGCGATCACAAACAACCTCCCTTCCCAATGATGTTCACACAAAACCTATCAAAGTTCTGCGCAAAAAAGGTAGAGGGACGAAGAGCCGCTCTGTGCCAGAATCAGTGCGCACTTCTCTCCAGCCATTGTTAATTTAACTCTCTGTTTCTCTTCTCGTTTTTCAAATTGATCGCCAAAGGATTTAAACCAGATGTTTGATATTTATAGGATACATAATTTGCAATTCTACTTTCATGGGTAGACATTATAATTTGATAACCCTTAAATTCCTCCCTTAATAATTGAATAAATGACGCCATATTAATATCATCCATACTTTGAATTGGGTCATCAATTAATAGCGTTTTTAACCCAGTAGGAAATACCTTATTCATAGCCAACATAAATGCAATAACAACTCCAGCTAGTTGGCCAGAACTCATTGTACTCCAAGCATCATGTTCAGCCCCGACACTTGAACAAAAGCGGTAATAACCATTGCTACTCAACTTATCTGGTGTTTCCAAAATAACACCACTGGCTGATACTCCTGATTCAATTCTTGTTTGCAATATCTTACTGCTAATATTGTAAAAAGGTATTTGTATTTTCTTAGCGATATCCTTCTCATAACGAGAAATGTTATTTTTATATATTTTACACCCTTCACCTAATGCGTTTAGAATATTTATATAGTTGGACAATTCTTTATCATACTCAGATATCTTATTATTAATCTCTTTGTACTTACTATTGTTCAATAGTTTTATTTTATTTTCCATGTACTTAATGTCATTCTTGACATTTTCTAATGATAAAGGCCAATCCCTAACTTCTGTATTCGCATCTACACCAATATGATCTAGTTTCCCCTTAATATCTTCAAATTTATCATCTACTTTAACTGAAAGATCGTTGTCTAAATTTTCTAACAACTTTCTAATTTCATTATATTTATTCTCAACAGAATAATCTGAAGATAATAAGCTAGGACAAGAATGTTCTCTATACTTAGGGAGGTTATCATCGAACCAAGTTTTAACTTTTAGCATCTCATCAAAACTATCTTTGCTAACCTGGCGCCCTCTCAATATTTCTTTGTAGTTATCATTAAAGTGACTATATTTGTCAAACCGGGCTTTACTTCGTTGAATAACAGGAGAAATTAAATTATCTATTATTTTTTCATAAGCAAGTTGTAAATTTTTTCCCGTATCTGTTTTAAGCTTTTCAAAAACAGATTTTTGCTCTATATATGCTTTGTTAATTTCGACCAAATCGTCATATGACTGCCCGCACAATGGACAATTGACGTCTTCTAAATGGTTCGAATACTCAATGATCTCTTCTTCTTCACCGAAGTACTTATTGAGTTTTTTAATCAGTGTTTCGCTTGAATTAGTGATGCTAGTTAAAACTTGTTCGGTTGTACTTTGGGCATTGACAAGAACATTATAATTATTGATAGCATCTTCATTTATCTCATATAGTCCTATGAAATATTTTTTTATTTTATTTAATAGATCCTCTGTAATATTTATTTCTTCAGATATATCTAATTTTTTCAGATCACTATAATCGTTGCATTTATTGATAGTGTTAGTAACCCAGTCGATATGATTGCTTAATGATTCAATATAAGAAAACCTTGGAGTTTTACTAAAAACAAGAAGATTTTCAACTAAACTTCGATTGTCATCCTTAAGAAATTTTTTAACTTCATATCTTTTTTTAATATTCGTCCATTTATCTCCCCCCTCACCGGTCAATATCTGCTTGCATTCCTCAAGCGAATCTTTATATTTACCGAGCTTTACAAGTGTTATTGTATTCTCATCTAGATGCTTTATCGTACTTCCAGATAAGTCAATCTCATCACTTACATTTTCATCGGTTATAAGTTCTTCAATCTCTAATTTCTTTCCGGTTTTTTCTTTTTCCAACTCAGTTATTTTAACTGAAACTACACTTTTCAATTCCTCTAGTTGATTTAACGATTCCTTTTCATCATTGATACCAAACAAGTGGCCTATTTGTTTAAATCTCGATTTTTCATCGAGCTTAAGAAAATGTAGTGATTCTTCTTGTTGAATATAATTAAACACAGTGAACATCTTATTCAACTCTTTGAAACCTAATGCTTCCTGTAACTGCTTATCTATATCATTATTTTCTTTTTCTATTTCATTAGGTATATCATCTACGTTATCCGGCCAACATTTCAAAAAACCTCGATAAATATGGTTAGACCATTCTTTATTTCTTCCTTTTTTAGCTTCTATATAAGACCCGATAATCAATCGATTATTATTATCGTCGATCAACTCTAAAACTACGAAAGCAGAAGCACCATCGACCCCATTCGTTGATATCAACATATTTTTGTTTTTTGTTTTTGTATCAATAATTTTAGATTCTTTAAACCTACTGACAGTACCAGTCAGAGCCACTTCAATTGCATCAAATATTGTTGTTTTACCAAATCCATTAGGGCCATCTAGAATAATTAAATCTTGATTTTCGAAATTGTATAAAAACTCTTCTGTATAAGATTTGAAATTTTTAACGAGTAAGCGACCAATTCTAAAATTATTCATTAGATATATTCCCTTGTAAATCGGCTAGCAATGCTTCTGCATCTAACTTAACATCAGACTCTTTCGATTTTGAAGCATATTTCAAAGCTGCTTCGTTAATATACTTAAGCCTTTTATCTAAGATTACTAGAGTACTATTGCCCTCGGTGTGCGAATTACTTGTCACACTGTATATTTCTGAATTTTTATCGATTTCACTATCGATCATATTCTGTAAAGAGTTAGATTCTGAACTTTGTACACTCAAGTGCAAAAATGGTAATTTTTCAAAAAGTTGGGCACATCCTGAATAATCAGTGTCACAATTTGGCTTACTCATGAATTGTTTAAACTTACTACTATTATTCATGCAATCTTGTAAATATTTGTTTACCTCAAAACCCACTGAATTTAATTCTTCATTCCCCAATCTATCTAAGAACTTAGAAGGGAGTAGTACAACTTGTTTTTTAAAAAAGTACTCATCTTCTTCTACTTCAGTTATTTTTGACAGCATCTTATCAATACCATCGACTTTCCGCATGAATAACAGTAAAGTTGTATTTTTCTCAAACTGATTGTCTATTTTTAAAACTGGCACATCATTTAACGGTTGTAAATCATTCTCCCCCGAATCGGAAAGCAAGCTATTTAGTTTCAACATTAAACCAGTTTGCATATCACGGTTTACAAAATTTAATTCAGAAGCTTGTATCTCTGCTAGTAAAAAATAATCACCAACATTACCTCTTCTAGCTAATATGATATTTTTTGATTCCAATGTTGCGATACTGTCTTTATCTAAACTTAACATACCAGCATTTAATTCTAATTCACGTAATAATTTAGAGAATATTTTTAGTAAATCACTATTCATTTAATTTTTCCTGTGCTAGTTCATAATGAACAAAAGTGATATCTTTAGGTGATGTTATATGTGATTTATCTATCACTTCATAGTCTAGTACGTTAGGTACTTCTACAAACTTTTCAAGGCGACCTGAAAATTCAGTATCTTTAGGTGAATCTATAACAATAAAATCAGTATCTTTATTTAGACAAATCAATTTATCTTTAAAGTCTACTTTGAGATTTTTAATAGCTTGACCCACAAGACGCTGGTTTGAACAATTAACACTGATAGTACTTGACCGAAAATTTTTACCATTTTTCGAGAACAAGACACAATCATCCTGTTCTATATGTAGATTTTCAAGAAAACTCAAAAAAACTGTACTAATATCATTTTCATCACCAATATACTGATGATAGTAGTTACTTTTATTGGATTTATCGAAAACTGATAAGTGTGGCTTTAATGCTTTTAAAAGAAATACTAACTTATCTTGTTTGATATATTTTTTATAAGTCGTTTTATAATGCCTACCGAGATTATTGCGTTCGACTACGTTTTCTTGACCTAATGAATCAAGTTGCCTTTGAAATGCATTCTCAAAGTTTTGACGACAAATCAGCTCCCAATAGTCATCCTTTGATTCATCGATAATCTCCATTCTTAGATATTTTAAAATGTCAGTGAAAGACAACTTTCGTTTTATTTTTTCACTTAGCCTTATCACTTTATCACTTTTTAGATCTTCATGCCTTTGTTCAACATATTTGTCAATTTTGTCTTTTATTGCAGCTACGTAAATACTCAATATACTGGTGGTGATATTAAGCCCTGGGTTTTCATGTTGCAAAATAGATTTAGACAAACAAATTAACTTATCATTCAACTCTTCATCATCAAGTGCTAAGTCGTACTCAGAGCTGTTGTCAAACGAACATATAATATTTTGATGTTTAAGTGTTCTTTTTGAATTTTTGTCTAGTTTTACTCCCGATTTTTTTATGTCGGTATAGTTTGACAGGTCTAAACTAGGAACAGTTATTTTTTTAGATGTATGAACATATACAGTTCCATTTGAGTATTGATTTTTTATCTTTATAAAATCATCTAAATAGTGATTGATGGCAGCTATTACATCAACGTTGTAACCATCTAGTTTCAAGATTATATTTTCTAACACAAATCGACTTTTATCGACAACTTCATCTTTGATCAACTTGTTGATTAGTCTTTCAATGTATTCTTTTTTGCTCAAGTCTTTGATGCTATCCTGAGAGAAATGAACAATATATTTAAATAAATCATTTTCTGATATACGACCTTGTTGCCTTGATAGGATAGTAACAATAGCGTCTATATAACTACTAAACTTATCATCATCATAATGCTTAACTTGATGATGGCTTTTGTAGCAATTATTTTTGAGTATAGAAAAATCCTCTAGCCACTCAAATTCAATACTATATTTATCACAGAAATCATTTATATCTTCCTTTCGATTAATAGCATCGCGAATAAGCTTTAAACATACATAAAGCCCTACTTTCCCTTGATAAGAAAAGCCGTTCCAAGATGCTGTTGCGTCAAATAATGGACTTTTAAATTGTGTGTCTTCCATTTGTGATTTATTAAATCCTATTGGGTAACATGTGAATTAGCCATATTTAAAGAATAAGTTACAATAGATTAAAATCTAAATCAGAAGTTGCTAACCCAACTCTGACTCTGTCTTTACTCCCATATATTTAGGAGCACACAGATAGCTATACTTGGAAATCTTACATTTAAGCTTCATTGAGTGTTTTCACTCACTAAGCTGACTTCCTTGATATTGCAAGTATTTATAACTCCCATCCTAGCTATTGATATTTTTCATTTTAGCTGACATAAAAAAGGCGACCCTTAGGCCGCCTTCGCTTTTCTAAATCACCGCCTTCATGACGGTGGTAACAACTTTCCCGATTACCGCGAACTCGTCGAGTTTCTCCTCATTCACGATAAACGAATCATATTCTTCTTTGTTGTCTGAGATGACGTTATAGCCCTCGGCCATGATGTCGTACTTCAGGCGTTTTATGTAAACGTGCTTACCAATACGAACAACATAAACACCATGCTTTACGGGGTGGTCGAGTTCTCGGGTATCGACTAATACTTCATCACCGTCACTCAAAGTGTCTTCCATTGAGTCGCCGTGGCAAATGATGATACGAGCATCTTCTTCTGTCAGGCCGAAACGTTTTAACCATAAGCAAGGCAGGAATTCGGTTCTAAGTTGATACTCGGTATCGTTTTGAGCACCAAACCCACAAGAGGCATAAACGTTGTACACGGGTACAGCGCACATATCGCCTATTTGAGAAGTGGCTTTCACAGACTTAACATTCGAAATCTCTGTGACATTGTCATCGATTATGTGATGAGAGTTACTTAACCAATTGTTTCTCATGTTTTTAATCATTCCAACATAAAATAGACTTAGCAATAATACCTCTCGCCATAAGCTTACTACCCAAACCTCCATTAAAAGACTAAAGCGTATTACCCTAGTAATGAGTCTTTGCATATAGCCACACTTAAAGCTCAGTGCTGCATCTGAAGACCCACGATAAACTACAAATCGCTATGGACTATAGCATGACATTAGTTTGGTGGATATAATCCTAACCCCTTGAATATTAAAGATGTCTTAGATGCTACATTTTATTTTCAAGATGTTAGCTCTTTGAGCAACATTTAAGTATTAAGATCGTAACAACCACAGCCAAATGAACGCAACTAAAGTCGCAATAAGCACAGTTTTAATTCATTAACAAACAGAATCGTAAACATCTTTCTAAAAATAGCCAGCCTCTGCTGGCTATTTTTTTACCCGCTATTCAGAGATTTAAGGTAATATTCCCCCTCACTATTTCTACCTAAGACACCCCCTCAATGGCTCTTAAACCGACAATCTACAAGTTTCGTATCTCTCTAACCGATATGAATCGCGACTATTACGACTCTTTTAATCTAACGGTTGCACAACACCCTTCTGAAACAGAACAGCGTATGATGGCTCGAATCATGGCTTTCTGTATCAATGCATCACCTGAACTTGAATTCACTAAAGGGTTGTCTAGCATTGAAGAGCCAGATTTATGGCAGAAGTCGTTAGATGACCAAATCCTAGACTGGATTGATGTGGGCGAACCTGATCCTGAGCGCGTGAAAAAAGCGACTCGCTTATCTAAATCTGTACGCATATTCAGCTTCAACACCAAGTCGAACGTGTGGTGGGAACAAAACAAAGGCAAGTTCGGTTATCTGAAAGCTCAAATTGTCCGTTTGGATAATGCTGGTATCGAACAACTCTCTGAAATGACGCAGCGCACTATGGATCTTTCTGTAATGCTATCGGGTAACTCTGCTTTCGTTAACAGCGACACGCAATCTGCAGAAGTCACTTGGGAAGAGCTACAGAGTAATGACTGAGATCCAAACTCAGACTGAATCTCAGCGCCAAACTAAGCTCGAAGCTTGTTTGCAGCTCGCTGGTCTCGATTCAGTGAAAGCGCTGACGGCTGGCTATGAAAAAGAGTTAAAGTCATTTACTGACGAAAACCACGCTCTTTTCAAACACGCGAGTGAGAATAAGCCTGACAACTCAGAGCGACAAACCTTACTTGGGCTGTTAACAAAAGTGCATATCGATGTGAGCTACCGCTTTGAAAGTAATAAAGAAGCCAGCGAGGCGATGCAAAGCGTTTTCGATAGTACGGTAGGCAGTGAACATGGCGACAAATTTCAGAACTCCAATGCTCAGCAATTGAAGTTAGTGACGCATTTATGGTTGTTCATTCAAGGGCGACTAGGAATGGATTACAGCCTAGCCAATGATCATGCTGCAGCGACCGCAACATTGCTGTCTCGCCTTTCGAGAAGTACTGATGACGAGATTCGAGTCGAGTTCATGGGCAGCTTTTATGATGGCTTGAACCTCTATCAAGCCGAGAACAAACCATCAGGCTTTGTTCATCGTTTTAAGCGTTTGTTTAATCTAACTTAGACACTCCCACCAGCTGCTGACTCTAGATACGCTCTATATTTTTATAGAGCGTACTTATTCTGCTTAGCCGCCAGAGATTCCCTATTACGCTCGTTCCTCACTTTAGGGAATGACAAAAGTTAACGAGTCTCACATTCTGCAAGATCAGCAGCGTTTGCCTCTAAAAGGCTGTCGATAGAATACACACTGAACCCTCACCCTCGTATTTTACCTCGCACGCCGTCATCCCCGAGAAGGAGGAACGACTGAGTCGGGGATCTCATACCACATCAGAAAGCACACAGACAAACAGACTCCCTACTCGCTCATTCTTCACTTTAGGGAATGACGACACTCGCAGCCATTACAGTTAGCTTCATTACAAGTACAAAAAAGCCCCGCAGAAAGCGAGGCTTAGAATTTCTTTCAACGAACTTCAATTTACAGAGGCTAAATTGCGTTCATCCTATAATACAGCGAATTAACGCAGGCCGTGTAAGAACTCATGGCGCGTTGCTGGGTTTGATCTAAAAATACCGCCCAGTGCTGTTGTTGTCGTTTCACTGGTTGCGTCCATAACACCACGCGATTTCACGCAGTAGTGAACAGCATCCATAGTTACAGCAACATCATCCGTTTCTAGTAGCGTTTGTAATGCAACAAGAATTTGCTGCGTCATGCGCTCTTGAACTTGTGGACGTTGAGCAAAGAAACGAACGATTCGGTTGATCTTCGAAAGACCAATGATTTTACCTTGCGGAATGTAAGCCACTGCGGTTTTACCATCAATGGTTACTAAGTGATGCTCGCATGTACTGGTTACGGTAATATCTTTTACTCGTACCATCTCACGAACACCCATCTTGTTTTCGATCACGGTGATTTTAGGGAAATTGGCGTAATCCAAACCAGAGAAAATCTCATCCACATACATTTTCGCAATACGTTGTGGTGTTTCTTCCAGACTGTCATCTGCAAGATCAAGTTCAAGGAGAGTTAGAATCTCACGCATATGGTGTTCGATTCGTTCCTTTTTCTCTTCTCGGCTAACCTGATTAGGACGCATTGGTGTCTCTAATCCGCGGCTTGCTAGCGCATCTTTAACCAACTTCGCTGATTCGCTAAGACCTGACATTGAACTTCCTCTTTTATTGCCCCTTCTGGATGGCAAACAAGGATACTCGTAATTTTGAATAAATACACCCATATTTTAAGGGAGGTCATTATTTACGGGGGTTAAACTATGCTAAAGTGGCTGCAATTTCGTTGGCAAATAGTGTTAATTTGATCATTATTGAATCACTGCTGCCAACCACCAAATCAAAATAATAACGACCAAAGGATTTCAATTATGGGCTGTTGCGACGCTCCCGGCTTAATGCCAATTGAAGAAGCACTAGATAAGCTGCTATCACCAATCAAACCAATCCAAACGACTTTATCTCTGCCTCTTGCTGAAGCATTAGGTTACGTCCTTGCTGAAGATATTCTTTCCCCTATTTTCGTACCTCCTTTTGATAACTCAGCAATGGACGGCTATGCACTGCGCTTAGCAGACCTAGAGAACGGTAAAGTACTGCCATTAGCAGGCAAATCTTTTGCAGGCCAACCGTTCGAAGGTGAATGGCCAAGCAACAGCTGTATTCGCATTATGACTGGCGCAAAAATCCCTGAAGGTTGTGACGCTGTCATCATGCAAGAAAATACGGCTGAGACTGACGCTGGTATTGAGATTCAACAAGACGACATCAAGCTGAACAATAACATTCGCCCTACCGGTGATGACATCAAACAAGGTGATATCGTTCTTAGCCGTGGTGAACGTTTAACACCTCGTGACATTCCAATGATTGCTTCACTCGGTGTAAGCCACGTTACAGTACTACACAAGCCTAAAGTCGCGTTCTTCTCTACTGGCGATGAACTAAAACCATTAGGCCAGCCTCTTGAAGACGGTCAGATCTACGATAGCAACCGCTACGGCATTAAACCGCTGATTGAAGCGTTTGGTTGTGAAGCTATAGACCTAGGCATCATCCCAGATTGCCCAGCAACCCTTAAAGAGACGTTCGAGAAAGCACAGCAAATAGCAGACGTGGTTGTGACTTCTGGTGGAGTGAGTGTTGGTGAAGCCGATTACACCAAAGATATTTTGGAAGAGCTCGGTCAAATTGGCTTCTGGAAGCTAGCTATCAAGCCCGGTAAACCGTTCGCATTTGGTGAGTTGGATAACGCGTGGTTCTGTGGCCTACCGGGTAACCCAGTATCAGCGATGATGACGATGTACGTACTGGTTCAACCTATGCTGGCTAAGCTTGCGGGTCATACCGCGTGGACAGCGCCAGAATCTATTCCTGCTATCACCAAGTCTGCATTCAAAAAAGGCCCAGGCCGTACTGATTACCAGCGTGGCATCTACTCGATTGAAAACGGTCAGTTTGTCGTAGAAACAACAGGTAACCAAAGCTCAGGCGCTTTCCGCTCAATGAGTTTAGCAAACTGCTTTGTGGTACTAGAGCGCGAACGCGGCCGTGTTGAAGTTGGTGAAACGGTTCAGATCCAACTGTTTAACTCGACGCTTTACTAACGAGGCTTACTGATGGAAATACTGTCTGACGCAGAGATGCTTCGCTACAATCGCCAAATCATCCTTAAGCAGTTTGATTTTGAAGGCCAAGAAGCGCTAAAGCAGAGCTCAATCTTAGTATTAGGGGCTGGAGGCTTAGGTTGTGCCTCTGCTCAATACCTTGCGACTGCGGGCATTGGTAAGCTAACACTGATCGACGATGATGTTGTCGAGCTTTCAAACTTACAACGACAAGTTCTTCACACCGATGCTGATATTGGTAAGAAGAAAGTCGATTCTGCAGCTGAGTCGCTTCAGATATTGAACCCTCATCTGACGATTGAAACCGTCGACCACAGGCTTGATGATCAAGCGCTTGCAAAGTTAATTGAAGCGCACTCGTTAGTTCTTGATGCTAGCGACAACGTGGAAACGCGCAATCAATTGAACCGCTTATGTTACGCATCGAAAACACCATTAGTCTCTGGTGCTGCGATTCGAATGGAAGGTCAGATTAGCGTATTCACTTATCAAGACGCCGACGCACCGTGTTATCAGTGCTTGAGTGCTCTATTCGGCAACGCTGCACTAAGCTGTGTTGAAGCGGGTGTGATGGCGCCAGTTGTTGGCATGGTAGGCGCGGCTCAGGCTTTAGAAGCGATTAAGGTGATTGCCAAGTTTGGGCAACCAAAGCAAGGCAAGCTTCTGATTCTCGATGCCATGTCGCACAGCTGGCGTGAGATGAATTTAATGAAGATGCCTAATTGCTCGGTGTGTGGATAGACTAAATCCTATCCCCCTCAAATCGACAACCTAAGCCTTGACTAAAAGTCAGGGCTTTTTTAGAGCTCAACGTCAGTTCCTCAAATCGTTTTATCAATTTGAAAGACTCTATGAGAGATTAGTTTCATTTGAGTTCTCATTTTGAGAATACAATAAAAAACCCAAAACTTTAAAATATAAAAGTTAAAAATCAACGAGTTAAAAATGGCACGTAACTTGTAAAAGTATCTATACCTTCCATCACAAGGATGTAGATATGAGAATTACAACGTTAAGTTTGCTATTAAGTGCACCATTGGTCGCCAACGCAGCGCCATTCGATACCTGCCCGAGTAAGGCATACCTCTTTCAATCCACCCCAGTGCAAGTTTGGGGCGTTAACCTAGTGACAGGCTCAACCACCCTGTTAGAAGACGATACAGGCATGAATGCCAACATCAATGGTGTCGGTTTCGACTTTCAAGACAGATATATTTATGGCTATGAGACCACCAACAAACGCTTAGTGCGTCTTGGCCAAGACTTCCAAGCAGAGGTCATCAACACAAGTGGCTTACCAACCGATCACACCTTTTATGTAGGCGATGTCTACGACCATGTTTACTACCTATACCGCACAGGTAAGGGACTGTTCACCGTTGACCTATCGCCTTTAGATGCCGATCCAAATGCGACTGTTACCGTTAACAAAATTGTAGGCAGCCCAGCAACCGTAAAATTGACTGATTTCGCCTTTCATCCAAGTGATGGCTCTTTATATGGTATCGATAATAACTCTGGTGGCTTATACAGCTTCAACCCTACAACTGGTGCCGAAACCTACATCGGAGACACCGGCGAGTTAGGTACGTTCGGCGCTGGCTATTTTGATGTCAACGGCTACTACTACGTATCTCGAAACCAAGACGGTAAAATTTACCGTATCAATCTGTCTCCAGACAACGCTGCCAATATCGCGGCAGGTATTGTTCCAGCCGTTGAATTTGTTTCGAATGGTCCAGCTTCTGGACAAAACGATGGTGCTCGTTGTGCTAATGCACCTGTTGTTGATGAAGACTCAAACATCGACTTCGGTGATGCTCCAGACAGCTACCTAACCTTACTGGCGAGCAATGGCCCTCGACATGAACTTGATGGCATCACATGGTTAGGTACAACGCCTCCAGATGCGGATTTAGATGGTTATGTCACACCTCAATCAGATGAAACTGTCGGGGTGGATGATGAATGGGCAAACGGTGGTATCGGTTTTGTTACCGCACTTGAAGCCGGACTTGATTCAAAAGTGGTGATTGAAGCTTCAACAACCGGTTACCTTTCGGCGTGGATAGACTGGAACCAAGATGGCAGCTTCGATGGTGCTAACGAACAAGTATTTACCGACTACCAACTGGATGCTGGTGAAAACGATCTGTTCCTAAATGTCGATATCAACGCACTAACGGGGACTACTTGGGCTCGCTTCAGATTCAGCCAACAAACCAACCTGAGCTACTTTGGTGGTTCTACATCTGGTGAGGTAGTTGATATTCAAGTTGATGTTCTTAACGACGGCGCTACAGCCCGTTACTTCCCAAGTGCTTCTGGTTACGCAACCTTGGCGTATGAAGATAACTGGCCTTATAAAGCCGACTACGACATGAATGATGCTGTGATTATGTATCGCATCACAGAGATTTTAAAAGACGGAAAAGTGGTTAAATCCACTATCGACGGTCGCTTGGCCGCGGTTGGAGCAAGTTATAGAAACGGCTTTGCTGTGCGCCTACCAAACTTAGCACCATCATCAGTAGACAACGGTAACTCTTACATGAAACACAATGGTGTCTTTACTGACTTAGACATGGAGGAAGGACGTAGTGAGGCGATATTTGTTGCCGCCGAGGACTTAACTTCGAAAATAGACACGTCATGTACTTTCTACCGAACCAGTAACTCATGTAAAGAAAGCGAGCAGTTCTCTTTCCAAATCGGTATCAGCTTGTCTGACTCAGGTATCAGTACCGACACATGGACAGACATGCCTTACGACCCGTTCATCTTTGCAACACCGGGTTACTATCACGGTGAAAATCTACCTCTGCACCCAGGGCGCAGTTGGGAGGTTCACTTGCCAGACCAAGCACCAACAGAAGCCTTTGATACGGCTAATCTCTTTGAGGCAGGATTAGGTGTCGATGACAGTAATCCATCAACAGGTAAGTATTTCAAAACAGCAGAGAACCACCCTTGGGCACTGATCATTACGTCAACCGATGAATGGGAATGGCCGCTAGAGTATGTGGATATTGTTACCGCTTACCCTGAGTTCAAACAATACGCAGAGTCCGGTGGTGACACGAACCAGACATGGCACCAATCACCAGCAGACAATCAACGCTACGAACCTTAAGGAGAGACGTTATGAATATTCACAATAAACACTATCGAGAAACTCATTGCGTTGATTCGAGTCGCAACCTAGCTAAGGAAGATGGTATGTCTGCACACAGAACTTGGAACATGAAGAAATCGTTGACTGTTATTCTCGCTGTCACTCCACTGATATTAGTTGGGTGTGGAGGAGGTGGTGGTGGCGGCGGTAGTGCATCGACACCATCTCCAGCAACACCGTCGACGCCAGCAGCGCCTTCAACTCCAGTAACAGGAACGACATCTCTAGCGACAAGTGCAGCAGCGACACCAATCTATACGATGGCCGATGTAGTCGTACCCGACGGCTTTGATTACAGCTCTATTGAGCAGTTTGATCTCGACATCGACATCAGCAGCATTTCAACGGCTCGCTCCTTTGTCACGGTTTATAGCCGTTTCAGCACACGAGATGACTCGACCTTTAAACCGGACTATTCGAGTAAAGTGATTGCAGGCTCGTTAAATAATGGGGTATTCGCGTCTAACTTTACGGCTCCAGTCAATCACGAATCACTGTTGGTCGAAATTTGGTTTTATGACGGTCAGCCGCCATTACAACAAGTGGTATCGAGTAGTGATTCTCAGATAGTTTGGTAATCGGCGGAGACAGTTTGGTCGTCAACAAATGAAAAACTGATTCTGTATCAATCCAAAGTGAGCAGCGATGCTCACTTTTTGATCGTATAAGAATGGATAGCCACTCAAACTTTCTGATTGATTACATTCACTTTACTGCCAATCTGACTTATCTTTTCAATATAACCTTCAAAGACTTACTCTCATGAAACAGTTTAAAATAGGTCTATTTATCTTAATGTGTGGTGTCGGTTTACTGCTGGCTCTCACCTACTTCCCTTTAACCTCAGAGACAGGGCAACGTATTCAAGCCAAAGTGATTTCTAACACGCTCACTCAATCCCTAGACGGACATAGGCGCTACCTCACGGTTGAAACTCAAAACAACGAAATATTTCGCGTTTCCATTCCACCAACAACAGACTGCCCTCTTGATTCTGTGGTCGCGCTTGATACATTAAACAATCAAATAACCGGACAAAGCAGCTATCAGTTCATCCACTGCCGAGCTGCGCCTTAGTCGCCGATATAACAACAAGAATGGATATAAGAAGAATGAATCAGCCACTCATTTCACCAGAACAACTCCAACAACGTTTGCTAGAAGAAGACAACATTGTAATCCTCGACGCCAGTATCGAATTTCAGATCCCAAGTGAGTCAGAAAAGATCAAAGGACAAATGATACCTAGTGCGATTCGTTTTGATTACGACAAGGATTTTTGCAACAAGCACACCTTGCTTCCTCACATGTTCCCTTCCGAAAAACACTTCAACACTCGTGCTCGCGAAATTGGTATCAATCAAGACAGTACAGTCGTGGTTTACGATAACTCTGGAACTTTTGCTTCGCCTCGTGCTTGGTGGATGTTTATGGCGATGGGACACAACAACGTATTCATCTTAGATGGCGGTTTACCTGCTTGGATAAAAGCCGGTTACGCGACAGAGACTGACTATCGAACCGAAGTAAAAGCGGGCAATTTTGAAGGCCAAATTCAAGACAACCACTTTGTAAATGCTCAGCAAATCCAAAACTACTCCGATGACAAAAGTGCAAACATTCTGGATGCACGTTCACAAGCTCGTTTCGATTCAGAAGTTCCTGAACCACGTGAAGGCTTGCGCAGCGGACATATTCCGAACTCCATTTGCCTACCATTCGCACAAGTCTTAAATGCAGGTAAATTGAAACCTCAAGAAGAGTTAATTGACATTTTCTCGACCCTAAACTTAACCCCCTCTCAACCTATGTTCTTTAGCTGTGGCTCTGGTGTGACGGCTTGCATCATTTTATTGGCCGCTAAACTGGCCGGATATTCAGGTGAAATGGGTGTTTATGATGGCTCATGGACTGAATGGGGCGCTAACGAGAAATTACCCATCGCTGTGACTAAAAAGTAATTCAACTTCGCTTACTGCCACTGTTAGAATATACTGCGCATGCATAAAGAGCTTACTCGTAGTGATGACTTAACATCTCACACAGTAAGCTTTTTGCTTTGCGGTAATGCTACGTCGTTTGAAAACAAATCTGGATTTACTCGGTTGCATTTTAATCTATAGCGATTTATTGACCATAAACCGTGATTAACCTTGGGTAAATCGTTATCAATGCGGTGAATAATAATATTTCACTCAAGAATCTCTGCTCGTAGTCGTTACACTATTTAATCATTGATACTGTCATCATTGATGTTTGTATCTTTCGTTACATGAATCACGCTGACGACCCAATAGTTTGTCACTTGCACTCTGTTAAAAGTAGTAACCAACAAAAGGCATCTCATGGCTCTATTTAAGAAAAATATCTGGTCGCTGTACGCGTTGATCGTACTACTGACCCTGATACTTTTCGCCGCGTTGGGCGTAACTAAATGGCAAGCCAACAGAGATGACTTCACCCAGCAACAACATATCCAAGTCGAGCTTTTTTCTAGCTCTGTAAGCTCACTCTTGACCAGTCAAGAAGCACTGCTTGAAGTGGTTGGGCACCAACTCGCCCAGCAGTCTGACTTCACTCGTACTGCCTCCATTCAAATTCGACCAATACTGGATAAACTGCTAGATACTCACCCTGCGATTGCAGCTTTTGGGCTACTCAATCCCCAAGGGGACTATCTCGCCATCAGTTCCAACATGCAACTGTCTGATCAGCGAAACTTACTCCAATACCCATACACTAGAGACTCATTTCTAGAAGCCATGTCTAGTGACAAAATGGTTTTGGGACGAACTTACTTTCAAGACTCTCTGAACAGCCTCGTTATCCCTTTGAGAAAATCCATTTCCATTGATGGTACGAAAGTTGATGCCGTTATGACTGCTGGCTTGCGCTTAGATAGCACAATCGTATTTGAAAACAATGCACATGCTGGTAGCTACAATACGTTAAGTTTGGTCAGAGAAGACCGCTATCGACAGTTTCACTCTAGCGACATCAACAATTTAGATTCGTACTTAAAACCTATCAGCGATAGCACCATAAAACTGTCCGTTGAAAATTTTGTTCAACAAACTGGCTTAAGTGTTCATAACGCTAAAAATGAAGATTCAACGTACTCCTTTGTCGTCGATGACGGCAATTATCACGCGCTATTAAGCGCCAAATACATCCCAAACTACAAATTATGGGTGGTTGGACGTACGGATCTAACTCACGTCGATAGCATATTTATACAAGAGTTCAGCATTCTTTTCGTTGCCTTTATTTTTCTTCAATTTGGTTTCTACTTTTTGGTTAAGTCGATTGCCAAGAATGAACAGCGCACTCGTAGCCAACTCATTTATCAGGCTAACCATGATCCATTAACCTCTCTACCAAACCGCTTATACATGCGCCGAAACATTGGTAAATGGATTGAGGATGAGTCAGAGCAATTCTCGCTGTTGTTTATCGATATCGATAACTTTAAATGTGTCAATGATACCCACGGGCACGACTTCGGTGACAAGGTGCTCAAACAGATCGCATTGCGTTTGATGCGATTTCGCTCTCGACTCAGCTTATTGGTACGCGAGTCTAGTGATGAGTTTTTGTTTTTAACGCCGATGACGAGTGAGACCGAGATTAAACGACTGGCGGAACGCCTTATCGAAGTTCTTTCCCAACCTTATGAGGTCGAAGATTCTCAGTTCTTGTTGGGCTGTAGCATCGGTATTGCGCGTTTCCCTGAACACGGAAAAGATCTCGATAGTCTGCTCCGCTCCGCCGATATTTCTATGTATAAAGCGAAGCAGCAGCAAAACTCGTACAGCATTTTCACCACAGCCATGCAAGACGCTCACCTCTACAAAATGAAAGTAGAACAACGGCTACGTATTGCTATTGAGAAACAAACACTGTTCATGGCTTTCCAGCCTTTGGTTCGCACTGACGAGAGTACTCATGGCGTCGAAGCACTGGTTCGTTGGATTGATGACGAGCTAGGGTTTGTTCCACCCGATGTGTTTATACCGGTCGCGGAGAGCACTGGTTTGATGCAAAAACTCGGTACCTTTATTATCGAGTCCAGCATTATGCAAATCGCCCATTTACACCGAACGACAGAACAAAAAATCGGTCTTTCGATCAATATATCCGTACGTCAGTTTTCACATAAGTCGTTCTCAGAACACTTATTCGCAACGCTTGAGAAGTATCAGTTCTCTCCAAGTTGCTTAACGCTTGAGATTACCGAAAGCTTGTTCATTGAAGACGTAGACATAGTGAAGCCTATTTTCGAAGCCTTACACGAAAAGAATATCAAAATATCTTTAGATGACTTCGGCACAGGCTACTCATCATTGAGCATGTTGAAAGCACTTCCTATTGATGAGCTTAAGATTGACAAGAGTTTCATTGAAAACATCGCTGTAGACCAACAGTCACTCACTATGGTGCAAAACATTATCGCGATAGGTAAGAACTTCGGCATGGTGGTATTGGCAGAAGGCGTAGAATCGAACGAGCACTTCGCGATTCTAAAGGCATGTGGATGTGATTTAATGCAAGGCTATTACTTCTCTCGCCCTATTCCTTACGATGAACTATGCGAGTATCTAGCACCAACTCAGGTTGAGACAATAGAGCTATCAGAACCAACGGCATAGCTGCCAGTTGATCTCTCCCAGCTCGCGAATAACGCGATGAATCAAAAAAGGGAGCCTAAACAGGCTCCCTTTCCTTTATACACCGCTTAACATCGCGGCCCAAAAAATAAAAACACAGACAATGAAAACAAAACCCATTACGACTTAACTGTTATCACAACTCGTCGATTGCAACCTGTTGCCTTGTTGTCCACAACCTTACAAATAGGTGCGCTTTCGCCATACGCATATTCAACGATGCGACTTCCTTGGTGAAGATCTTTCTTCAAGTAGCTCGCCACTTGTCCGGCACGGCGAGATGACAGGGCTTTGTTGTAGCTTTTACTGCCTACACTATCTGCGTGACCCTCTATATAAATCTTGGACTTATCACTCACTAAGCTAAGGTACTGACCTAATACTTGCTTGTGGCTTTCATCCAATTGATACACATTAGTTGGGTAATTAAGCACCAGGGATTGCGTCGCTTTATCATAGAAACACACATCATCTTGAGCTCCGATTTGAATCACTTCACTCTCTCTATTGATCACCTCATTTTGAGGTTTCTCATTTAGCTCTACCAGCTTCCCAGTCACTTGTGTCGTAACAGTATGAGAAGACACCAACATTTTCGAAGTGACGTATTCGCCAACATCACCCAAGCAGTTTGCATAGCCCAATGGAGACATTAGCATCGTAGATAAAATCACTAGGTATCTCATGTTAATCCTTTAGTTTTCCGGTTTCTTCATTAATCAAATTCAAAATGTACTTGTACACATCTTCGCCATCTTTAGCGTGATAGATGTTCTTCTTACCAAAGCAATCTCCAAAGCCATCGGTTTCTGCCACTTTATAATTAATACCAATGACGCCCATCGTGACTTTCGTTTTCTCAGCTTCAGTTGGCGCATTACTTTGGAAACGATTTCGTTTCGCTGAAATGGTTGAGCGCAGCTTTTTACATAACCCCTGATCCACCAATTTTTGTAAATAACTATCATCACCATCTTGACCATCCGATAAAACAATAAACACTTGCTCAGGGTTTAGATTGGTTGCTTTGTTCGCCTCTTGCGCTGCAGCAATGATTCCATTCCAAGATGACGTTCCCCCTGCCGCTTGTAATTGAGTACTCATTAATTGAGACCGAAAATCGTCATAGTCTTCAGTCAATGGGATATCATAAAACTTGTAATACTTAGAAAAATTAACGTTCTGAGTATAGATTCGCTCAATCTCGTATCGACTCATCCCCCACTTTGGTTCGAGAATTTCGTTATACACAACGGGCTTGTCAAACATTCGCCTAACCGTTGTCGCAGGAGAGTTTCGAGCGTAATCATAAGCGTATTTCTTTCGCCATGAACCGTAATAACCATAGGCGTTAACTCGTACAATCTTGTCTGTTTTTTTAACATGAAGCGGGTTGTACCCGAGTAAAGCTACTCTGCTTTTTTCTTCCGTGTTGAACTCTTCAATGTCATCGACGACTCGTTTAATGGTCTCTTTCACGACATCGAGCTTCATTTTTCCGTTCTTCCATGGGTTACCCATAGAACCACTAAAGTCACCGATAAAGTAGACATCAACAGGCTGAGGGAGATACTTGCGCGTAACTGCTCGCCCACTCACCGAAAACTCTGGCTTTAAGTTCATCTCTTCGTACGCGATCCAAGACGTATATTTGGCAGTCGCACTGACCACAAAGTCACTAAACGGAGCGAGTTCACCACTAGCTTGAACACAGCCATCTTTGTACTCACACTTACTTGTATACACCGCAACATCAACATCATCTGTGTTATCAACAACGTATCTATCGACTAAATAGCGTGCATACTTTACGTTCTTTTCTTCGTCCTCTTTAGGACTCGCGATGAGAGCCAAGCTAGCGACTTCCGCAGCTTCCAATAACCTCGTGTGTGCTAGCATTTGTTGAGACATCTGCATCGAAAAGGCCATGAAAATAACCATCATAGGCAATAGACCAACGAACAAAATACCGGCGACACCTCGGTTTTTCTTTATCGATTTCACCTTAAACCCTCGCAAATGAATAAGATGTACTTACAAGCCGAAAAATCTCTCCGTTGGCGATCCCAATCAAATTAGTTGGGATTTCATAACAAAGAGACACCTGATACATAGGTAATCTGCGGCCTCGTGATGTCAGCGGGAGTATTTCTATTGCTTTTTCTTTGGTGATATCACTCATGTCTGGAAAGTCACATCCGTGTATGCTCCCTTTGGTCAGAGTCTTTTGAACCCTTCGGTAATTCACTTTCCCTCCAGATAAAGCCGTTTCTTCTAGTCTTATCTCGTCGATACGCATCCCAAATTTGGTTTTATCAAAGTTTGGAATCATTCGTTTCATCGAAGCAGAAGCAATCACAAACGCGTTGTGTTCTGTTTTTCGACAGTCACCCGCACAAATATCCATATTGGCATTAAACAATTGTTTTCGTTCAGCAAAGATGGTGGTCAATGAATAAGAAGCTCTGTCGAGTTGACCCTTTTTATTGATGGCTAGCATATGGTTCACGACAACAACAAAGATCCCTGACGCAAAGACCAAAACCATCGCCAACTCAACAGCAAATGCACCTTTTTGTTTAACTTGCACAACCCGCTCCCTGACCAATTTTGAATGAACATCTTTCATATTCTTGAATAGTGATAATTTCACGCTTAATAGGCATATCTGGGAACCATATCGATACAATCGGATCATAGGTGTATTCCAAAGCGTAAACAGCCAATGCCATATCTTCTGGTTCATCTTTCTTATCTGGGCATTTATCAGCGGAAGCGTAAGTATCCGTGCATTTCAAAAATCCCTCGTAGTCTCGAAAATAGTTAACATGAATAACTACACTCCCCTCTTTGACTACGTTGCTCCACAAAGATCCGCCCGCTTTGTCCAACTCGTCTTTGATCATCTGGCCGTAGTTAATAGAGTTACTACTGTTCGAGTCGCCCGCTTTTTTTGTTCGCATCACCGCAGTCGTTAATGCGTGATCAGTCATGCTCATTGAGAAGGTCAAAATACAAATTTCAACCCACCCAAAGACAATAGCCAGAAAGATCGGAATACCCATGGCAACTTCAACCGTCAACGACCCCTTTTGCTTTCGTTTAAACGATTTCATAGTCGGACATACCTTTTCTTGGTGTAATCAACAACGAATGCTCCCTTAATATCGATACTGTTTAAGAACGCTTTCGCTTCATCTAAGTCATTAAAATCACCAATGCAATAACGCTTCCACAATCCATGTGTATACGAATAAACAGAGCCATAATTTGTTTTTAAGTAATTCAAGAAATCCGAAGGAATCGCCGTATACGTCGCTAACACTTGTACTCGATAAATAGGTTTTGCACCGGGTTTAAGTTTTCTTGGGTCAAGCACCGAGCCATCGACACTGTGTCTAGAAGCTTGAAACTCCCCGGTCGTATCTAATTTACTGACTCGCGATGTCGGTGCTACAAAGCCACCTGAATTAACTTGAGAACCAATAAGCTGTTGTTCCATTTCTATCGTTGACTGTGTCACGGCCTTCTTCCCTTTGCTTTTAGATATTGACCTCATTAATGCAGATAGCTGCTTGTGAGCCTGCTCATCACTATTCGAATGTTTTAGAACTTCCAATGCGATATCCGGTCGCTGAGATTTAACCGAAGATAGAATCAAGTTAGAACTCACTCTCTGGTCGTTTGGATTTGACAGGTAAAGGTCATATAAAATGTCCGTCGCACCCAAATAGTCAGACTGCATTATTTTTACAACGGCGATATTGTTTCCGGCTTCTCTGTCTGAGGCTCCTTGCTTGCGACTTTCCTCAAAATGCTCAATAGCTTCGGTAAATCGCTTTTGTTGCGCTAATATTTTTCCGGTTAAAAGTTGATATTCATATTCTGCTCCACCTTCATCCCGATAATTTTTTAGCTCTTCTAATGCGTACTCAAAGTTTTTTTTCTGATAGTAAATTCGAGCATTGGTTAGAATGAATTCCGGATCATCAAGGTCACTTTCACTATAGGTGCTTCGATATAATTCAGCCGATTTGATATCTTTAAGATCTAGATACAAATTAACAAGCTTTACTTTATATACCGAGTCAGATTGGATATTCGCCTTATAAAACTCTATAAGCTTTTGTGAATCACCCGATCCAATAAGCAATTGTTCTTTGGTATCAAGTTGATTATTAACCGTTGTACAGCCAGAGATTAAAACCAACATGATTACGGTTAATATATACTTTCTTATCACATCAACATCCTCAAAATACCAGGGGCAGCAATTAGCACAACAATAGGAACCATGATAAAAGCGATAAGTGGGATTGACATTTTTGCCCCCATCTTTCCAATCCGTTCTTCTAAATCCATCATGTTTAGCTCTCGAATATCAGTAGCTAAGGTCGATAATACGGGACCGACAGAAGAACCAAATTGGAGGCTCTGTACCAAGGTCATTACGAAACTTTGTGACTCACTGGTTGGTACGAGTTCGTAAAATTCTTCCAATGCCTTTTCAAGACCCACCAGGCGCGAGCGTTCGACTGTCACTCTCACAACATGAGCAAGGTTACTGTCTACTGAGTGAAGTTCTTTCGCCAAGTACTCTAGGCTAGACTCAATAGTCATACCGGTATGGACACAAACATTCATAAGATCGAGTAAAAAAGGTAACCTTGAACTGATATGCTTTATATTGGCTTTGCCTCGAGCAGACACATAGGAATCCGGCGCGATGACAAACGCTAATAAGGCCCCCAATAAATACAGCAAAGAAAATATTACTTCGGTTTTACCGTTAAAGAAGTCAAGACCAATTAATACTAGGCAGATACTAAAAGGGATTATTTTCAATAAATAGTAAGCATCAGCAAGGAAGTCATTGTAAAAACCAGCTGCGACTAATTTCCGTTTAGTTTCATGCTTATTGAAACTAAGCCGAGACAAAATAGCCTTAAATAAATCCGTTCGTTTCTTTTCTTCGCGTGTTGAACCAATTATTTTTCGAGTTTCTATATTTGCTCTCGTGTTATCCCAGAAACGCAAGCAATACGTTGCTAGAACCATAGAGATAATAAATATGACACTCCAAACAATTGCGGTTTCAAAGTCCATCAATTGACACCTCGCAAAATCAGCCAGATGCAAAAGAAACCTAATAATTCGCTCACTAGAACGTAATAAAAAATAGGTTGTCCCGCTTCCTCAAACATAACAAAGCTGTAGTTCTCAGGGCTTGTAAACTTCAAGATGATAAGAAAAATTACGGGCAAACAGGCGATAATTTTGGCAGAAGCTCGCGCTTCTGAGGTCAATGCATTTTTCTTTTTCTCAACAGCTCGAGAATCAAACATTAGTCGATTAATTTTATTGATCACATCTTTGAGCTGACCACCCCGAGCTAGGTTGATTCTTATCGTTGAAGCGAAAAAGAAATACTCTAAATAAGGAAAAGTATTGCTGCTACGCTCAAGAACATCATCAGGGTCTTCACCAATAAGTAACCGCTCAGCCATAAGTTTGAACTCTTTGCCCACATCATTATCAAGCTGCTTACCCACGTACTCGAACGCATGAATGATGCTTTGACCAGAAGAAATAGCGCCGCTCAAAATGTTCAAAGCGTCTGGGAAGTTAGTTTTGAAACGATCCATCTGTCTTTGCTTTAACTTTGTGTAAAAAACAAAGAACAAAATCGGTTCAGCAAGGAGTAAGCAAACGAAATAATCCTGACGCAAGAAAAACTCATTGATCGCATAGACTGCCGATGCTGTCACAGACACAAATAGGATTAACTTCAAAGACATATTAGGTTGAAAGACTTTGATAGTCTTCTTGTAACTTTTCCTCAACCGGGCTTTGTAACTCTCTTCAAACTGTTGTGAATCAATAACAGAGCGAACACCTTTAACCCCTTCAAATTCAGCTTCCATCTCAATTAAGCTGCTCAATTTTTTGTTTTGACGAGAACGATGGATAAGGAAGTAAAGTAGCAAAGCGCTCCATGAAACAATCAGTATTAAGGTCATGTAAATATCTCCTTTACTGCTTGTTCTAAACCAAAGAATTTTGCACGTTCATAAATCACAGAACGAGTCGATAAACCGGGTGTTCTGAACTCACCTTCCATCTTTCCATCTTTGAAATTTGAAGTAGCTTCATAACGAAAAATGTCTTCCATCACCACGCTATCCCCTTCCATCCCGATAATTTCAGAAATGTACATCACCTTACGGCTGCCATCGTGGAGGCGCTTAACTTGAACGATAAGGTCTACTGCACTAACGATGGTTCTTCGTATTGCTGATATTGGCAGACTGGCTGTTGCCATCATCACCATGCTCTCAGTACGAGCAATGGCATCACGAGGTGTGTTAGCGTGCAATGTTGACATAGATCCGTCATGGCCAGTATTCATGGCTTGAAGCATCTCAAAGGCTTCACCACCACGACACTCACCCACAATGATTCTGTCGGGACGCATACGAAGGGCATTAATCACAAGGTCACGCGCGGTGATCTCTCCCGTCCCTTCAACGCTGGTTTGTCGAGTTTCAAGCCTTACGATGTGAGGTTTTTGAAGCTGTAGCTCAGCAGCATCTTCAATGGTAACAATACGTTCAGTTTCACCAATGAACCCAGATAACGCATTCAACAATGTCGTCTTACCTGAACCCGTACCACCAGAGATCAATATGTTGCACTTGCAGTGACTGGCTATAGACAACAGCTTTGCCATTTCCACAGACATGGCACCAAACTCAGCTAGATTCTCAAGCCTAATTTTTTGTTCTTTGAACTTACGAATAGAGATAGATGTACCATCTATTGCAAGCGGTGGAATTACAATATTGACACGACTGCCATCCATCAAACGAGCATCACAAAGAGGTTTCGATTCATCAATACGACGACCTACATTCGAAGCGATTCGTTTAGCGATGGTGTTCAGTTGCTTCTCATTAACAAATTGAATGGGTGACTGTTCAACTTTGCCATTGATTTCAATGAAAATATCGGAAGGTCCATTGATCATGATATCCGATATGTCATCGTTATCGACTAAAGCCTGCAGCGGCCCAAGGCCTTTTAACTCGTCGAGCAATGCTTTGACTAGGTCAACGCGCTTAAGAGAACTGACTTGCAATTGCTTTTTGTCGATCAATATATTGACTGAATCTTTAAGCTGTTCTTCTAGCTCTTGATTACTGATTTCAACAAGCGTCGCGGCGTCCAAAGCATCGAAGATTTCATCTCGAAGCTGGATGTAAATTTCTTTTAATTGATTCATTTTCTAAACAAACTGAAACGTGATTTGGTTTTAATTTTCTTGCCTGTTAACGTGGCAACCATACTCAGAACGGCAGTCGAGGACTTAGATTTAAGCAGCTCATTAATACCCTGCTGCACCACTATTTTTTCAAGTGACGGCTCATACATAAAATCAATGCTATCTTTGGCTTTGATCCTCTCTTTCGCACTCGCGAGTGTCACCATGAAGTCTTTCGCTGGTCTATTCAGATTAAAAATAATCTGGTGTTCAGATTTACCGATCTTCTTCTTCAACGAGTTATATGAACGCAATGAAGAGACCGAAGGTTCGCAAACAATGAAGATACGGTGATACTTATCCGATAACTCCTGATCATGCATCTCTTCGTAACAAGACAGCGGCGCTGAGTCGATAATAAAGTTATATTGATCAATAAGTTGACTCGAAAGGTTGTACAGCGTCGATGCATGATCAGAGAGGCAGGCAACATTCTTCTCTAGAACCAAATAATCAAGTTTCTCTTTAACGCCATGCACATAGGTTTTCGCTATCGCACTGTCAATGTCGATCTGATTTAAATCGATACTATTGTGTTTGGCTTTCAAGCCTTTTACACCAATATAAATGTCGCTGTTTAGCGCTCCTGAATCATGATCCACCAAGAGTGTCTTTAGGTTTGCTTGCTCTGCTAAGGAATGTGCTAAAACAGAACTTACGCAAGATACTCCAATGCCGCCTTTGGTTCCCAACACTAATATACGTTTAGCTACTCGCGTTTTTTTTACGGTGCTTTCCCCTTCTTGCGTCGCTTTTAATGCCGCAAGTAACGCATCAAGCTCAGAGTCCCACAAGACATAAGTAGCACCCAGAGAGTGCACTTGGTTACGCAGTTTTATAGAGTCGACATCGCAGAGAACAAGCAAAGAGATGTTCACATCTAAGCGAATAGAAATCTCGGACACTTGTTCAATAACGTTGGATGCGCTGCGAAGATCAAGTACAACATGATTCAGCTTGATGTTTGACTGATTCCAAACACCATCTAAATCAATATCAGTCACTTCAAGTGGTTTAGGAAAGCCTTCAATCGCGTATAGATCATTAATCGATTCAGTTAAGGCGCTATCGTCTGAAACAATGAGATCGGTAGCCTCAACTGTCGACTTCATTTTCGAAGACGAATTACGAAACAAGATATCCAAGTCCATAGCTATTTCGCCTTCTTAATTGGATTGACCAAGCTAATATTACGATTGTGTTCGACACTACAGCCAAATTGATAATCTTCCCTTTTAGAGAACACCATCACGCCACAGTCACTGCTTTTAATTCGGACATATCGACCTATGATTAGGATGTTTTTTTCTTGGTCATGATCGGCAAGCTCGACTTTATATCTGTCTTTAGAGATGGACTCTGACTTAAATCGATCGCTTAACTTCGCGACAAACTCACTCGCATTAGGCTTATATCTAACTAAAAACGTTGCCTTTGGCTCTCTTACGTTGAGATCTCGAATAAAAGCCACAGAACGGGGCATCGAAACTTCATCAGTCGTCATGTCAAATTCAAAGCGTTCCTCTAATTGTTCAATAACACTAGAGTTACTGGTATCAAGATGAGTACAAGCAGAAGTGAAAAAAGCTATTAAAGTAATAACGATCCATCTCATTAGTTGAACCCTCCTTGATTAATCGTGTCTTCCAACTCAGGTTCATCGAGATCTGAGAGGTCTATTCTTAGCAATCGTTCGAGATCACTGGTACGTCTAAAGCTTGGTAACTTAACTTGTTCTTGCTCGACGGGATCAACGAGATTGACAGTCGCAACAATGATTAATTCCGTTTTAGATCGGTTCGTAGAAGTGTGGCTAAATAGAGCCCCTAGGATTGGGATGTCCCCCAAAATTGGTATCTTGGTTAACGACTCTCGCTCTTCTGACGTAAGTAGCCCCGCCAGAACAAAGCTTTGCCCGTCTTTTAAATGAACCGTCGTTTGAGCTCGTCGAGTTCTTAAAGAAGGCACAGAAATTAGACCTGTCGTAGTTTTGTTCGATTCATCAATAGAACTGACTTCAGGGATCAAGGTTAAACGGATATTTTCCGTATCAGTAACCTTGGCAACCATGGCCAACTTAACTCCATACTCTTTATATGAAATGGTTATCCCGTCTTCATCTCGAACAGCGATTGGTATCTCGCCCCCTGCTAGGAAGCTAGCCTGCTCACCCGAAATAACAGAAAGGTTGGGTTCGGCCAATACCCGCCCGATTTTGTCATCACCACTTGCGGAGATAACAGAAACAATATCTTGAGCCGTAAAATCAAGGAGCTTATTAACAAAAGTACCCGGCTCTCCACTGTCACTATAGGTAACGCCTAACTCGGTAAGAAAAGAGCTCGAAACTTCTGCGACCGTCAACTTAACGTTGATCTGTTCAGTCGTAAGCACTTTGAGATTATTAATGACTTGGTCATAGTAATATTGAGTGGTGAACTCCAGTTCGTCTAAAACCTCTCCACCAGCATCTTTCAATTCGTATGTCTTGCGTCGGCGTTCTTTCTTCAGCATTTCACCAACCAGTCGATGAATCTTTTTCTTAATCTCTTCGCTACCGACAATACCGTCTAATACCACTTGGTCACCGACATTGGAAACCATAACGCTTTCATCAGGAAATCGAGCAATGAGCGTTTGCTTAAGAAGTCTTAAGCTTTGGTTGACAACCAATTCCGCATTGTAAATTTCATTTCCGCCACGATCATAAACAATCACTGAGGTAGTACCCTGGCCAACGCCGTAAACCACAACCTTGTTTTCATCGATAATTTTGTAGTCCGCTATTTCTTGATTCGCCACAAATACCGTTGATATCTGTCGCTTCAAATTAATGGTTTTCGCGGCGCCTTGATCCAAGTTCATTAATTCTGATGCGAGTAATGGACAAGAAAGAATCCCGCACAATAGCAAGGCTATATTTTTCTTCTTTAAAGTCATGTTATTCCTTACCACGTAATTCTCTGACACCGAACTGAGTTTCTAAAAGGTCACTACTGCGGATAGATAAATAGCGATTCTCGATTTCAGATGGAATAATATTCACATCACCGATTTTTTGAGCCATTTCGAGTTTCAAAACGCTCCGCATATTTAATGCAATAACTAAGCTGTATTTTTTGTCTTCGGCATCTTCTGAATCAGTATCTTCACTGCTCCCTTTTATTACCTGTAAAACTCGCGCTCCACTGATAATCACTCGACTAACGAGGTCCCCGATATCTCCATAGCCATTCTCAACGAGGTTTGATTTTGAAGAAGTTGTAGAAACGAAGCTCACTTTATCACCAGGGGTAAGGGTTGCGGTCTGTACTACTCCAATACCGGTTACTTCATAAAAATAAGGTAATTCACCGTCATTTAGTGACAGGTACATATAATCTCGATCTCCAGGGTTAGAGATCATATCTTGTGTTAAGTAAGTACCTTCAGAGATGTCTTCTTTAAATAGAGCACCAGGTTCAACAATAAGGTCATCTTCTAACGTATAGTAGTAACCATTTAAGTCAGATATATGAACAAATTTCTTGTCATAAAATTTAGGAGCCAACGGTTGAGAACGTTTAATCGCTTTCTGAGTGACTAAAATGCTGACCTTAGGTTCTTCTTTCTGCTGAACTTCCTGTGGAGCTTCATCAGATGACATATAGTTCATATTGATATAAATCAATGTAGAGAAAATAGAAAAAGCGACAAGAAGGAGAATGATAATTCTGTTCATATTAAGCCTAAAACAGGGGCAAAAGCCCCTTTATATATTATTCTTAGTGGCTGATTACTTGCCTGTAGTAGCTGTAGTCAAATTGGTGGTCACTTTAGTTAATGCACCAGTGATAGCATTTTTAAGCGCATCAGTTTGAAATGCCGCTAATACTAGAGCCGACATTACAACAGCAATAATTGCATATTCCACAGCGGTAACACCGCGTACATCATCTTCGAACTTCATTTTTAGTTCAGCTAGTTTTGCAAGAGTTTTGTAATACATAATAATCCTATAAAAAGTATATTGACCATTGGTCTAATTGAAATTGCGAGTAAAATTTACCCGATACAAAAACATACATCCAATTAATAGTTATTATGATCGCATAACATAAACTTATTTCACTCGCATGAATTTTTTTTATGAGCTTATAATAATTAACAATATGGTTTGTATTGATATAGATAACTATTACCTATACCCTATATTTATGAATATAGATTTATTATTTTATACCACTTTAATTTTTGTAAACTTTTTAATATTAGTATGCGTGTGTTTTTTCGATGGGAAGCATAGAAAGATACCAAACAATCTCAGTAAGACAGCTTTAATATTTAGCATTTTCGTCGCGTTGCATAATGGCCACTTGATGTCATCTTTACCTATTGCAGTTCTCTGCTTCGTGGTGTTTTTGATACTTTGGTACCTAAGAGTGATTGGCGCTGGAGATGTAAAGTTACTTTGCGCCTTAATCATTGGTATACAACCCGAACTAGTTGTAGCAACATTGATTTTTATAGGGTTTCTTGGTGGTGTGGTCGTTTCCATTATGTACATAATAGGAAAAGTGGTAGGCTTTGATAGCTATAAAAAAGGCATCCCTTACGGGATACCTATTGCTTTAAGTTGTTTTATTTTTAGCACAGTATCAATATTATCAAACTAATTACATAACATTATGATTCAATACAGGTGTCGAAATATCACTTATTTGAAATAACTGTTGAATCTTATCTTTAATTCCTAATGTCTCTAATTCTTGTGAAATCTCATCGCTACACCAAACATACATATTCACTTTTTGACGTAATGGTATTGTTTTACAATTATTATTACATATTGACCACTCAGGAAAAACGAGAATAGTACCGTTGGTTTCCAGTTCATTTTTTAAGAACTGACATGAGCTTGTTTTTACCCAGCTTGATACATGTGAAGAATCAATATTATAGTCATTAAGCAACTCTTGAACATAAGATTTAGGTAAAGAACTACAATAAACAACTCTCTGAGGGTAACACTCGTGCGGGTCAAGTGAATTAGAATGTGCGATAACATAATTCACAGTTTTTAACTGATAGGATTTTCCATTATCTTGTGAAATTCTATCCATCGTGAATATTAAGTCGTAGCGAGACGAATCCAATAGAGAAGACTTAGTAAAACTGTTTATGGACAAGTCTATATTATTCAACATTCGAAACTCATTGATTACACGTTCAACCATCTCGAAGCAAAAAGATTCAGCAATCGCTATATTGAATTGATCTCGTAACTCAACTTTTTCTAGATCTTCAAACAGCCTTTCGTACATAGACATTGTTTGATCTGCGTAATCGAGTAATACTTTTCCGTGTTTAGTGAGTAAAAACCCTTCCTTTCGATCAAAAATACTCGCCCCGATCGTATTCTCGATTTTTTTAATATGTTGAGAAACCGCAGGCTGTGTCATAAATAAAGACTCAGCTGCAACTGTAAAACTTTTGTGTTTAGCAACGTGTGAAAATGTTCTTAAATATTTGACGTCGATAGACCTGTTGACGTTTTTCATGGTGCAAACTACCCCGATGTTGCGTTATTTTATTAATTATTCTTATTAAAAATCAGCGTAAAAGTAACAATAGTGCCATTCAGATACAAAAAAACATTATTTATATAGTCATAAATAATGTTTATATCCATCTAAATAAAAAAATAATTTTTCCGCACCAACAACTGATTCACAAATCCTTATGTGCTTTTACAAACAACATATTCCACTTGCCCTTTGTGTACCAGAGTCCTGACACAACACACTCCTAGAGCAAATGACAATCAACACAATTATAACCAAAACCTATGCACTCACCACCTTAATGATATGTAAAAGCTTTGAAATTTATGTAAATAATCAACATTTATAAGGCTAAAGTTCAAAAGTTGCTCAAACTGAGCATTGTTCATTTTTGTGATCTAGATTGCACACAAGTGAAACTACATGCCTATAAATGTATATCTTGATTCATAAATGCGACAAATTGTTTCATTTTTTGGAGCAAAATTTAGAACCGGACAAAAAAAAGAGCTAACCAATATAGCTCTTTTTTGTCATTTTATTCTATCGCTGTACTCTCAATCGGAAGAGTAAACACAAAATTAAAAGAATAGACAATGAGGAACCTCCCCCTGACGAATCGTTTTGAGTTATAGGAACCGAAGATTCATTTGAAACATTCGGTAGAACTTCTATATCGAATGAACCAATCCATTCATCACCACTGGCCGATAGAGCCCTATATTTAATAGTGTCATATAGAGCCAACTTACGTTGAACCGGTGCGTTATAAATGATCTTACTATCGACAATTTTTGCAATACCATTACGTGGAGATTCCAATATATATAATGTGTGAACATCTCCTTTAATATTAGGAACCAAATCGATTTCATCTCCATATTTTACTTGCAAAGATTTAGTACCCAAGAGTGATGCTTGCTTTCTTCGAACATCAACCACTACAGACTGCTTTGTATACCCTCCTGACGAGTCCTTCACCATAATAGAAAGTTTGTATTGCTCACCTTCCAAAGCATCACTAGGTATCGTCACTTTAAGAATTTTAGATTGTGCGCCACCTAACGACAGTCTTGGTCCTTGTACTTGAGACCACGTGATTTGATGCTCCGAAGAATCGACATCGATAATATTAGTTACTGTGAATATTACGGTTTCACCAGGCTCAGACTTTGCGTGTAGCCGATCTAGAGTGAACTTCGGGGCATCATTCACTGGATTTATTTCAACGTCCACATGAGCAAAGTCCGTCTTATCCCCAAGTCGACCTACCAAACGGTATGTAAAATTGTCACGGCCAAACTGATCAGAAAATGGAAAGTAAGTGCCATCTTTTATCGCCCCTTTAGTCGGCTTCTGCCCTAGTTCTACAACATAATTATTGGGCTTCGGTAAATTTATATCATTCGCCAACAGATCGAGCATAAAAGGGATGTCTTCATCGGTCGATATCCTATCGTCGACAACAATAGGTTTGTTTTGTGTCGGAAGTTCAAAAAGTACTGCAAAAGGGAAATTCTGGCCAAACCCACGGCTCAAACCTCGAGTTTTGTAATCAGAGATGGTTCCTGAAAACTGTCTTTTCCTTTGTCCGTCTCCTAAATACGCATCTAAAAACTGTGTTGAGTATTCAGGAGTACCATTTTCGATCTCTAGGACAATTAACTTAGAGCCCAAGCCAAGTTTAATTTTCTCATCAAAAATGATTTGTCCACCACCTTGCTGAGCGATACCTCGCTGTAACAATCGAGCAGCCTTTTCATCAATAACAGCATTGCCGAATCTTGATTGATATGGATATTCCACCAAACGATAGAACATAGGCATCGCGACGCTCGTTGCTTTCGCATAAAAATGAATCCCCGCAATGTCTTGTTTGCCTTTAACCACATCAATGGAGAAGCCTAGAACGTTGGTATTTGAATTGTAGCGCGGATAAGTCCTTCCAAAAGAGGTTACCCAAGACGATTTATTGTTTGAGTTAGGCACTAATAAAGAGAAACTCGCTTTGGTATCGTCACTGACAATATTGGTTATTGAGATATCCGTCTTTCTTCCTGCCGTAATCGTCGTTAAGGAGGGTTCGGACTCATCAGAAAGATTAGTAACCGATTCTCTACCAGGGAAAACATCACCATTGTCTCCAGATGAAAAGCCGCTCTCAAGTAAGCCCTCTCCATCGGCTTGGAAAACTTGCACTTGCATGGGACCCGAACTGTTGAATTGGTTATCTATATTCACTGCTGTTATTAGTAAGCCCTCTCCACGAAGCGCTTGGTCGTAATTGTTTTTGCGCCTATTTTCAACGTAAGCGCGAGGGCCAAATTGCTTGAGGTAAGGATCGAGGTGAATAACGCTTTCGCCCTTGATTGTGTTTATGTCGACACTGCCGTTATTAGAGAGTACTTTCGGCTTTAAAAAACCTGATGCCTCTTTGCTCCACGCCAACATGTTAACGGGAGTTTCGCCAGCATACTGATCACTGGGTTTGCTCCCCCAGCTACCTCCTCCCATTAGTCCCCAATGCCCAATGGAACCGTCATGCTTGTAAGAATATAGATCCGGCAGCCCTAACATCAGGTGTCCAAGCTCGTGAGCAATAACACCCATGGTTGATTGGTGGTCACCTTGATAATCTGCGAATAGGCAGTACGCACTAATACGCTTCCCGTCTATCTCGACAGTTCGGTGAGCAAACTTGTGCGGCCAAATAGTGGGTTTTTTACGTGTGCCACTAGATTTGTCATTACCCGCAAACACAAACATAACGGACAGTTCTTGTGGGGAGATACTATCGTCATTGTTGTAGTCGTATTGAGAGAGATTAAAGTCAACATCTAACGCTTCATACGCCTTGGTGAACACATTATTAAGTTTACTTTGGCAATTACTTTCAGACTTAGAGTGACAATCTGGATGATCTATATCCAACGTGACATTAATAACGCCATCGTTTTTTGTTCCTTCGTTTTCTTTGGCCGGAACAACTTTATAATTCCCATAACTATTTTTAAGAAAGTAATCTTGAACACTTTGTTGATTTTCACCAAATATCGTCGACTGAAAGTCATTTTCTATCTGTTCGTTTGAAAAGCTAACTTGTACTACCAACAAAGCTTGCTCAGTGATTCTTTTTTTCGAGGGACTTTTTAGAAGTGATCGTTGATTTTCTATTGGATTAAATCTTTTAAGGTTTGCAGCCGGTGAGTCAAAAGATTCATTGAAGTGTATTGGATCGATTTTCAGGTTTTTTATGTTTGATTCTATTGGCACTTCAGCTTCACTCGAAGCCAGCACTCCAGTAGAAACAACTTTGCCTGTACCATCATCATTTGTTTCGTATTTGGCAAAATACCATTGGTTATCAGTGTTCTGAACGTATATGTGACCATCATGGTCTTGATACCAAAACATATGCTGGGAGCCCATTAATCGCAGTTCTTTTGTACTGCCATCAATAAAGGTCATCGTGTGCCAGGTCGGCGCAGGTAAAGTAGTCGCTTGTACAGAGTAAACAGCAATGAGCGCTGTAATAAATGTACAAATTAATGTTGTCCTCATTAGGCTAATCTCGTTAGTCGAATTTCTCAGAAAGAGATAATTCATTTATTAAATGAAACGAGACCTTATCAATGAGGAAATATATTAACCAATTAACTTTCTAACTAAACCTATAAGTAATATTTATAATCTTAAAAATATAAACATTACTTATAGTTGCATAAATTTATTATAATAAAAAAGATAGGTAATAGATAACTCTATCTTTTATTCGATTAATTTTTGATTAATCCGTGTACCTATTCAAATAATAGATCTTTCCCCAAAAAACTATTGAGATACTTGTTTCATCTGCTCATCCAAGTTAAGTACCGTCAAAGCATTACTTACACTAGTCGCAATCACATCAACCACACCTGTTCTTAGTGCACCTAACAGAGCTAATGGCTTACTGTTCTCGGCAGCGATAGCAATTACCTCTGCGATGGGGCGGAACTCTTCCAAGCCTAAGCCGATGACTCGGTCACTCATCACAGTGTTTGCGGCTTTGCCGTGTACATCAAAAAAGTCATAACCCGCAAAGTCACCGACGACACCTTGAAGTAAACGAGATTGGACGACCTCTCCCGCCGTAAACCAACCTAGGTCGACCATATAGCTGTTTTCACTCATATCACCAATACCCACTAATGCGACATCTGCCTTGCGGGCTAGATCGAGTGTCTGCTTAACAGTACTGTTCTCCATGAATGCGGTTTTTTGTGCTTTGTTCTCTGCATAAGCTGGCGCGTATAAGGTTTCTGATGAACCGCCGTACTTCTTAGCTAGCTGTCTACATATATGGTCGGCATTAAACATACCGCCTCTTGGGTGAATACCGCCGATACCACATACGAATTTACAGTCACGTGGCGTGATCACACCAGTATGGTGAGCGACCGATGATACGTTTCGACCTTGCCCGACCGTCACTACCATGCCGTTTTTTAAGGTACTCGTTAGATAGTTCGACACCAAGCCCGCAACCTGTAAACGCTGCTTATCTTCATTTGGCTGATCAAGAGCGACTAATGCACGCTTCACACCAAACCTTTCGATGAGACGCTGTTCAATTTTGGCACTGAAGACAGGGTGGTATTTCACGGTGATCTCAACAATCCCTTCATCGCGGGCTTGTTTGAGCATTCGACCAACCTTTGCACGAGAGATAGAGAACTTTTTGGAGATCTCTTCTTGAGTCGCACCATCTTGATAGTAGGCAACGGCGACTTCGGTTAGGAGATCAGTGTTTTCTTCGGAAACATCTTGGATATTGTTACTCATATACCACTCAACCAATATTTAACAATTATTTTACCTGCTGTACTTCCTAATATAGGAGAGCTCAGTAAGTGATACACAAGCTTACACCCTGAGCATATGTAACAACAAGGAACATTTGCTCAGCATTATAACCATAGTTTTGCTGTTGATTAATTCACCTCACTTTGTTCGTTAAACGTTTGCTTGCATACCCCATGATTACTAGAGCGAAATATATTTGACTGAAGTCACCATACAGCACTATTTACCGTTGACTTTGGGGCTAGATCGGATAAATATGGCTACATCATTTACTCATCGAGCGATCAAATGTTCTGTGCAAATGTTCGTTCGGAGAAAAATTTAAATTAATGTAAGTTTGACTCACTGGTACAACCATGAGGAACTTCATTAGTTCGCTTGCAAATGCCCACACCTCTCCCATTAAAGGGGTGTTCTGCGATACATAGGATGATCAAAATGAGCAATAAATTAGAGCAACTTCGTAAACTAACAACTGTTGTAGCTGACACTGGCGATATCGAAGCTATCAGCAAGTACACTCCTGAAGATGCAACAACTAACCCATCTCTAATTCTTAAAGCCGCTCAAATTGCTGAGTACGCACCTCTAATCGATGCTTCTATCGAATACGCTAAAGCACAAAGTGGCGACAAAGCACAACAAGTTCAAGACACTTGTGACATGCTTAACGTTAACATCGGTAAAGAAATCCTTAACGTTGTACCTGGCCGCATCTCTACTGAAGTAGATGCTCGTCTTTCTTACGACATGGAAGGCAGCGTTGCTAAAGCTCGTCAACTTATCAAAATGTACAACGACGCTGGCATCACTAACGACCGCATCCTTATCAAACTGGCTTCTACTTGGGAAGGCATCCGTGCTGCTGAAATCCTAGAGAAAGAAGGCATCAACTGTAACCTAACGCTTCTATTCTCTTTCGCTCAAGCTCGTGCTTGTGCTGAAGCTGGCGTATTCCTAATCTCTCCTTTCGTTGGTCGCATCATGGACTGGTACAAAGCGAAAGAAGGTCGCGATTTCGAAGCTTCAGAAGATCCAGGCGTAATCTCTGTTTCAGACATCTACAACTACTACAAAGAGCACGGCTACAAGACTGTTGTTATGGGCGCAAGCTTCCGTAACATCGGTGAGATCCTTGAACTTGCTGGCTGTGACCGTCTAACTATCGCTCCTCAACTTCTAGCTGACCTAGAAGCGGCTGAAGGCGAAGTAGTAGAGAAGCTAATCGACTCTAACGGTACTAAAGAGCGTCCTGCTGCAATGACTCACGCTGAGTTCCTATGGGATCACAACCAAGACCCAATGGCTGTAGAGAAGCTAGCTGAAGGCATCCGCAACTTCGCCGTTGACCAAGGCAAACTAGAAGACATGATCGCAGCTAAGCTGTAATCACTCTTACCAATTTCAAATAGGGGAACGTTCAGTTCCCCTACTTTTATCAATTTGTTTATCTTAATTTTTATTCGGAAGTTTCTATGAACCGCAAACATCTAGCTAACGCAATTCGTGCTCTAAGCATGGACGGCGTACAACAAGCAAACTCTGGTCACCCAGGCGCACCTATGGGTATGGCTGACATCGCTGAAGTACTTTGGCGTTCTCACCTGAACCATAACCCATCAAACCCAGAGTGGGCTGACCGCGACCGTTTTATCCTGTCTAACGGCCACGGCTCAATGCTGATCTACTCTCTGCTTCACCTAGCAGGTTACGAGCTTTCAATTGAAGATCTTAAGAACTTCCGTCAACTGCACTCTAAGACTCCAGGTCACCCAGAGTACGGTTACGCTCCTGGTATCGAAACGACTACAGGTCCTCTAGGTCAAGGCATCACCAACGCTGTTGGTATGGCGATGGCTGAGAAAGCACTTGCGGCACAGTTCAACAAAGAAGGCCACGACATCGTAGACCACTACACTTATGCATTCATGGGTGATGGCTGTCTGATGGAAGGTATCTCTCACGAAGCA
>NZ_JAPNXR010000023.1:0-92315 GCF_030397615.1 Vibrio sp. 14N.309.X.WAT.E.F5
ATCAAACTCTTCAATTTAAGATTTTGTGACTCAACGAATACTGACTTCAAAACTAATATTTACCGAAGTAAACATGTAATTCTAAAGCTATTACCATTCCAACAGAATGGTAATGAATTGACTGTGCCAAATAACCGAAGTTATTCGTATTGGTCACTCAGTTCATTGAAATCAATTTTGTTACCGAAGTAACTGTTACTACCTAAGTAATAACGTTTTGATATTCATCAACGAGTGCCCACACAGATTGATAGGTTTAAATTGTTAAAGAGCTTTTCCTTTTTGAGCTTCGCTCAAATCGGACGGCCATTTTAGCGATTTAAGTTTTAGTGTCAACCACTATTTTCAAAACTTTTTTCAAGCGCTTAGCTTGGCTAATTTGACCTGTTGATTCGTTTTGGTTTCTTACGAAGCCTTCCCGTTTCAACGAGGTCGCATTATAGAGATTTCGATCACACTGGCAAGCCCTTTTTGAAGTTTTTCTTACTTTTTTGATTGTTCGAGCGTTTTTTGTTCAAAACACCTCATTTTCACTAGTATTCCCCTTAATTAAGGGCTTAAGGTGCCTATATAAAGGAGGATTTATGAGTTCAATACGCAGTTATAAAGGAATATCCCCTCAGATTGGACAAGGTGTCTATATAGATACAAGTTCTGTACTGGTTGGTGATATCAAAATCGGTGACGACTCTAGTGTGTGGCCTTTAGTTGCAGCTCGAGGAGATGTGAACCACATTCATATTGGAGATAGAACGAATATCCAAGACGGCAGCGTTTTGCACGTCACCCATAAGAATGCAGAAAACCCAGAGGGTTATCCTCTACTAATAGGTAATGATGTCACTATCGGGCATAAAGTAATGCTGCATGGCTGCACCATTGAAGATCGTGTACTTGTTGGTATGGGAGCAATCGTGCTCGATGGTGTGGTTATTAAAGAAGATGTGATGATTGGTGCTGGTAGCTTGGTTCCGCCTAATAAGGTACTTGAAAGCGGTTATCTATATGTCGGAAGCCCAGTAAAACAAGCACGCCCATTAAATGATAAAGAGCGTGCCTTTTTACAGAAGTCAGCTGACAACTATGTTCAGAATAAAAACGACTATCTAGACTCTGTGTTGCCAGTCTAAAACACTTTGATCTGAATCCGATTAGAGGAGTCATACTCCTCTTCTTCTATTAACTCTTCAGCTAACTCTTCAATATCAAAACGTAACTCTGAAAAGATAACTAAAGCTTGATCGCCTTCTTCTATATCTTTACCTGCCAATCGAGACAGCTCTTCAATAGACATAACACACTCGATCAGTGCGCCAGACTGCTGTGCTGGGAAGATGATTGATTGATTTTCTTCATCCCAATCTTGGATATCAGGAAATAGAATTGATTGATTCATTTTTTATAAATACCTCATTACATCTCTAGGTTTTTACGTAGTTCTCTTAAAATCTGTTTTGTTCCCGGACGAAGGCCACGCCAAAGCATAAAGCTCTCTGCTGCCTGCCCCACTAACATACCCAAGCCATCATAAGCAGCATGAACACCATTATCTAATGCCCACTGATTGAATACAGTGGTGCCCGATCCGTAAACCATGTCATAAACGGCGCTATTCGAATTGAAGATAATCTCAGAAACTTCAGGAAGTTGACCACTTAGACCAGACGAGGTCGAGTTAATGATGACATCAAACCCTTCATTAACATCGCTTAACCCCATTCCTTTGATGTTTCCATGTGAAGAAAACATCTCGGCCAGAAGTTCAGCCTTTGAACTGGTTCGATTAGCGACTACCAACTGTTGTGGCTTTTGGTCGAGAAGGGGTTGAATCACTCCTCTTGCAGCACCACCAGCGCCAAGAAGAAGAACACGTGCTCCTTTTAGAGCAACTTGATGTTGAAGCAGGTCTTGAACTAAGCCCTCACCATCGGTGTTATCACCAATGATTTCTCCGTCATCTAATTTCTTAAGGGTATTTACGGCACCGGCCAGTTCAGCCCTCTCAGTTAGGCGATTAGCAAACTGATAGGCATCTTCTTTAAAAGGTGCTGTGACATTACACCCTCTACCACCTTCACTAAAAAAAGCTTGAGCAGCAATGATGAATTCACCTTGTTCTGGCTGGAGAGCTGTATAGGTAAGTTGTTGGCTGGTTTGGCGAGCAAATAATGTGTGAATGAATGGCGATTTGCTTTGCCCAATAGGATTACCGAAAACGGCATAACGATCTACTTGCTGTGTCATATCCTTACCTAACAGAAATAATAAAAAGGGTCATCTATATAGATGACCCTATCACTATCCCTATAAGGAAGGAAGAACTACCAAACTCGAGGTTTTAGGTAGTCACTATAAAGCAGAGCTTCTGGTGAGCCTGCTTGTGGTTCATAGCGGTATTCCCAGCGAGCCAATGGCGGCATCGACATTAATATAGACTCTGTGCGCCCACCGCTTTGCAGACCAAATAAGGTGCCACGGTCGTAAACTAGATTAAATTCAACATAGCGGCCACGACGATATAGCTGGAAGTCACGCTCGCGCTCACCATAAGACGTCTCTTTGCGTCGTTCTACAATTGGTAAATAAGCGGCTGCAAAACCTTCACCGACCGCCTGCATATAAGCAAAGCTCTTTTCAAAGCCCCACTCATTAAGATCATCAAAGAACAGACCACCAACACCGCGTGTTTCGTCTCGGTGAGGCAGATAGAAGTATTTATCACACCACTCTTTATGTTCTTGATAGACATCATCACCAAACGGCGCACAAAGATCTTTAGCGGTTTGATGCCAAGATTGGCAGTCTTCATCGAAAGGATAAAATGGCGTTAAGTCAAAACCACCACCAAACCACCAAATCGGGTCTTCCCCTTCTTTTTCCGCAACAAAGAATCGAACGTTCGCGTGTGAGGTTGGGATGTATGGATTTTTAGGGTGGATCACTAATGAAACACCCATCGCTTCAAACTTACGCCCAGCTAATTCAGGGCGATGAGCGGTTGCAGAGGCAGGCATTGCCTTACCCGCTACGTGAGAGAAATTAACCCCACCTTGCTCGAATACTGCACCATTGGTCATCACGCGAGTTCGACCACCGCCACCAAGGCGTTCGCCAGGTTCACGCTCCCATGCATCTTCTTCAAACAGTGCTGTGCCATCAGCTTGCTCAAGCTGTTGGCAAATCGAATCTTGTAGGCTCAGTAAAAACTGTTTTACTGCTTCTTTATCAATTGCTGACATCTTTCTTCCTTTGCAGGGTTTAACCCTGTCTTAATATTTTCGACGTTTTTGCATCTCTAATTTCGCTTGGCTTCTCACGACCACCCGTTTGACCTTCGAGAATGGCCACCAAATGTTGACCCAGTTGCAGCTGAACTTCTTCAGTCGTCATACAAGGCGGCTCGCCAGTCAGGTTGGCACTAGTCGAGGTTAACGGCTTGCCGAACTCATTACACATTCTTTGAACCAAAGGGTGATCCGTCACGCGTACCGCGATCGAATCAAATTGACCACTGACCCAGTCAGTAACTTTACTGCTGGTTGGCATAATCCAAGTGACCGGGCCTGGCCATGTCGCTTTAACCGTCGCTAATTGGTCATCGGTTAGTTGGCTTTCGTCAATATAAGGCAACAACTGCTCGTAACTTGCAGCAATTAGGATCAACCCTTTTTCCATCGGTCGTTGTTTTAAGTCGAGCAGTTTCTTAATGGCTTGTGGATTATCGGGATCACAACCGACCCCAAAAACGCCTTCTGTCGGGTAAGCAATGACTTCACCTTGTTGTAATGCCTGCAAAGTATGTTGAAAGTTATCCAAGGGTTGCCTCATTAATTCTGTTATCGAACTCGCTAAGTGTACAAATTATCATTCACTGTGACTAAAGCTATTTGTTTATAAAACGTATCAATTAACAACTTAGACTGACGCAAACGTTTTCCTTAAGCAATTTTACCCGTATAATGCGCGCAAAATATCTAATCACTAATTAAATCGTACCTGAAGGAGTTTGAGATGACTGTCGGTATTATCATGGGTTCTAAATCTGATTGGCCAACAATGAAGCTAGCTGCAGAAATGTTGGATCAGTTTGGCGTGGCGTACGAAACAAAAGTGGTTTCTGCTCACCGCACACCTCAGTTGCTTGCTGACTACGCAACCAGTGCGAAAGAGCGCGGTATTAAAGTGATTATTGCTGGTGCTGGCGGTGCTGCGCATCTTCCGGGCATGGCTGCAGCTTTCACAAGCGTACCTGTTTTAGGTGTTCCTGTTCAGTCTAAAGCACTGAAGGGCATGGATTCTCTGCTTTCTATCGTACAGATGCCAAAAGGCATTGCGGTAGGTACTTTGGCTATCGGTGAAGCTGGCGCTGCTAACGCTGGTATCCTAGCCGCTCAAATCATTGGTACACACAATGAAGAAGTGATGGCGAAAGTAGAAGCATTCCGCTCTGAGCAAACAGAAACGGTTCTTGCTAACCCAAACCCTGCAGAGGACTAATTCCCATGCATGTTCTTGTGTTAGGCGCGGGCCAACTTGCTCGCATGATGTCCCTAGCTGGGGCACCGCTGAATATTGAAATTTCTGCTTTTGATGTTGGCAGCAAAAATATTGTTCACCCATTAACGCAAGCGATTCTAGGCAACGGCTTAGACAATGCGATTGAGCGTGCGGACGTCATTACTGCAGAGTTCGAACATATCCCTCACGACGTGCTTGAGGTATGTGAGCGCAGCGGTAAGTTCTTACCGACAACAGAAGCAATCAAAGCTGGCGGTGACCGTCGTCTTGAAAAAGCCCTGTTAGACGAAGCAAACGTAAAAAATGCTAAGTACTACGTGATTAACTCTCGCGAAGACTTTGACGCTGCGATTGCTCACGTAGGCTTGCCAATGGTCTTGAAGAGCACACTTGGCGGCTACGATGGCAAAGGCCAGTGGCGCTTAAAGACATTAGATAATGTTGAGTCAACTTGGACAGAAATGGCTGAGTGCATTGCAGCAACAGACAACCAAGCGATTGTGGCTGAAGAGTTCGTTCCGTTTGACCGTGAAGTATCACTGGTTGGTGCTCGTGGCGCCAATGGTGAGATTCAAGTGTACCCACTGGCTGAAAATGTTCACACCGACGGCGTGTTGAGCTTATCAACAGCCATTGATGACATTGAACTGCAAGAGCAAGCGAAAACCATGTTCACTGCCATTGCTAAGCGCTTAGATTACGTTGGTGTACTAGCACTTGAGTTCTTTGATGTTCAAGGTTCACTGCTGGTTAATGAGATTGCACCACGCGTTCATAACTCTGGCCACTGGACACAGCAAGGCGCTGAAACTTGTCAGTTTGAAAACCACCTGCGTGCCGTATGTGGGATGCCACTAGGCAGCACCAAACTGATTCGCCCAACCGCAATGATCAACATTCTTGGTGAAGATACCCTACCTGAGGCTATTCTGGCTCAAGGTGGCTGTCATGTTCATTGGTATGGCAAAGAGAAGCGTGCAGGTCGTAAGATGGGCCACATTAACGTGAGCGCTGACTACAACGCAGAGCTGCAAAGAGCGTTATGCTCACTGGCAGACATTCTCGACAAACAAGCATATCCAGCTGTGCATGAGTTTGCTGAGCAGATGAAGTAAACCTACATCGTGGATTTGATATAAAAATGGCGCTCAGTAAGCGCCGTTTTTTTGTCTATAACATCAGGTTATTGAGATTGAATGTGGTGACACTTGCGATCAGCACATTGTTTCTTGGTTCCATTGGCTGTTTTCTTCTCAAGTAACAACGGGAACTGACACTCTTCACAACGACCGATAATAGGTGGTTGGTTTACTGCGAACTTACACTTAGGGTAGTTATCACAAGCATAGAAGGTTTTGCCATAGCGAGATTTACGCTCAACCAAATGGCCTCTGCCACACTCAGGGCAAGCAACAAGTGGCTGATCTTCAGGTTGTTCTTTTGGTTGGTCCAAAGATTCGATGTGATTACACGTTGGGTAGCTGCTACAACCAATGAACATGCCAAAGCGACCTTGTCTTAATACCAATTCGTTTTGGCATTTAGGGCACGGTACACCCAACTCTTTCACCACATGGCCATCGTTTTGATGCAAAGGCTTGATGTAATCACAGCTCGGATACTGCTTACAGCCTAAAAATGGGCCGTGCTTACCATGGCGAAGCTGAAGCTCTCCACCACACTGTGGACATGGTTCATGCTCTAATGCATGTTCATGTGCTGAAAAAAGCTGATTATCAATCTTACTACTCATGACAAGCCTGTATTAATGCAAGATACCTTGCTCTTTGGTGTACAACAGCTCTTCCATTTGCGTGTAAGCACTTTCATTACCCGGTACATTAAATAGCACCATTAAGATAATCCATTTCAGATCATCCAATTCAAATTCGTTTGTCTCAAGCCCCATCACACGATCAATCACCATTTCACGAATCTCTGTCGTGAGTACATTGATCTGTTCAAGGAACAGTAAGAAACCTCGACACTCCATATTAATACGTGAAATCTCTCGACTGGTATAAATACGCATCGAGGTATTGGAACACACACTAATCGCCGCTTGGTTCTCAGTATCTTGCAATGCAGCAAGATCTTCTAACCAATGGAGGGCCTTATAAATATCATCTTGGTGAAACCCTGCTCGAAGAAGCTCATCTTCCAGCTCATCTTGATCCACCTGCAATTCAGAATCGCTATGGATGTAGGTTTCAAACAAGTACATCAGTATGTCCATCATCATAGCTTAGCCTCTCCCCTTTCGAATATAGCCACCGGAAACTGCAACAACATGCCCAGAGAGCTCAAGCTCTAAAAGCTGCATCATGACCTCATGCACAGGTATATGGGTTCTCTGTGCCAAAATATCAACGGGTGTCGCCTCTAATCCTACGTTAGCTAACAGCTGTGGAAATGGCAATTGTTCATTTTCACCCTCATTCGACGTAGGCTCGAACAAGCTGGGCTGCAGATCTATAGACCAGTCTAACAGACTCTTTATTTCGATCAGAACATCTTGAGCATTTTGCACCAAACATGCACCAGCTTTAATTAAGCTATTGCCGCCACGGCTGGTTGGACTATGAATAGAGCCTGGTAACGCAAACACCTCTCGGCCTTGCTCCATGGCATAGCGAGCTGTAATCAAAGAGCCACTCTTCTCAGCCGCTTCAACTACCAAGGTTCCGAGCGATAACCCACTTATAATACGGTTACGCCGAGGGAAATGTTCAGGTCGTGGTTTTGCGTTTGGGCGAAACTCTGAAATCAGCGCCCCATTTTCACAGATTCTATCGGCTAAGTTTCTGTACCGCGCTGGGTAAATTGAATCCAAACCTGAACCTAAAACCGCGAAAGTCTCCCCTCCTTTATCCAGAGCACCATCATGAGCGTAACCGTCAATGCCCAACGCTAAGCCACTCGTGACAATCAAACCGTTTTGGACGAACTCTTTGGCGAAGGACTTCGCTGTCTGCAGCCCTTCGATGCTGGCATTACGACTGCCAACCATTGCGATTTGAGGCTCAATCAGTTTTTCGACGTGACCTTTAACGAAAAGTACGCTTGGCGCAGAGGCGATCTCGTTCAGTAGTTTGGGATAATGTGAGCAATTAGGGGTAATGATGTGATGGTTAGTTTGTTTTGCTTGCCATGCTAAGCAAGCCTCCACTTCTCTTGGGGCTTGCTCTCTTAGATAGGAAATTTGCTTGGCAGACAAACCAAGCGCTTGCAGTTGCTGACTTGAGTAGCCAACAATGTTCGAAGGGGAATCAATGCTCAGCAGTCGAGAAAGTCGCTTGCCACCCAATTGCGGTACAAAACTTAGAGTTAGCCAAGCACTCAGTTGTTGCTCATTCACTCGGTGCCCTTAAGCTCTTCCGTCAAAGTAAGGTCCAAAGGCGATACCGCCAAAATGTCATTACTTACTGGCTTAGAGCTCTGAGTGATCAAGGCCAAGCTAAAATACTCGTAAGGACGAATGACCATCAAGCTACCGAGTGAGGTACTTGGCAACTGCACCTTATCGCTCGCCGCTGACTCTTTATAGCTATATTCACCCTGCTTACCAAACACCACCGCGCCGCTTTCACTAAGCGTAAACATAGAGCCTTGGCGAAGATTGTCTTGTGAGCCTTTGTTAATAACCACGACCTGATTCTTTGCACTGTATTGGCTGCCATCTAACGAACCCAAGATATTAGCAAACTGACCCGCAGCACTAGGCGCAGGATAAAACGTGGTTGAGAGCTTCACCTGACCAACGCCAAGTTCTGGTAACACGAGGTCGTTGAGCAGTACCTCTTGCAGCTGAGTCTCTATTTGCAAACTACTGAACTCAGCATCCACCTCTTTCAAGCGCGCCGTGGCGACCAAACGCAAAGAAGTCATACTCGCTTGAGGTTGCTGTCGTTGGTAAGTTTCGACAGAACGGTAAATACCCCATTTTTGATGTTGCTGATTGCCCGAGATAAATAGTCGGTCTTCACCTGATAAGAAACGTTTACCATCACTTGTCCCCAACACTCGTTGAGCCGATTGAATATCTTGCTGCTCAACCAAGCGATCAGATTGTAGATACGGCAAAACCAGCCCCTCATTGACGGTAGGTACTGCTTTCTTCTCAGAGACACGAATCTTAGGACTTAGCTTGATGACGGGTTTGAGGCTCAATACAGGCTCGCCATTAATCCAAACCAGAGACAATTTATCTCCGGGGTAAATAAGGTGAGGGTTTTCTATCTCAGGATTTACCTGCCACAACCTCGGCCACAGCCATGGGCTATCAAGATACATCGCGGAGATATCCCACAAAGTATCGCCCTTCACCACCACATACGCTTCGGGTGCGCCTTGTTTAATGGTTAAAGGTTGTTCACTGTTTTCAGCCATAGTGGCGAACGAAAGCGAGGCACAAATAAGAGATAAAGCGGGGAAAAAATGACGCATGACCTAGGTTCCTTGGTCTGAATATATGACATCTGATTAGAGAATTACCTTCAGGATGCTGTCATTTGACCTCTAAAATGTCTAGAATTGAGCCAACAAGGTTTAAGCTGTTTCGGCACAGTTCAATATTTCGAGTGTATATGTCTGTATTACAAGTATTAACATTACCAGATGATCGTCTACGTACCGTGGCGAAACCGGTAAAAGAAGTTACCCCAGAGATTCAAAAGTTCGTTGATGACATGATTGAAACCATGTACGACGAAGAAGGTATCGGCCTTGCTGCAACGCAAGTAGATTTCCACCAGCGCATCGTTGTTATCGATATTTCAGAAACACGTGACGAGCCTATGGTTCTGATCAACCCTGAAATTACCGACAAACGTGGCGAAGATGGTATCGAAGAAGGCTGTCTATCTGTACCAGGCGCTCGAGCTCTAGTACCTCGCGCTGCAGAAGTAACGGTTAAAGCTTTAGACCGTGAAGGCAACGAATTCACATTCGACGCTGACGACCTTCTGGCTATCTGTGTGCAGCACGAACTTGACCACCTAGAAGGCAAGTTGTTTGTTGATTACCTATCGCCACTAAAGCGTAAACGTATTCAAGATAAGCTAGCGAAGATTAAACGTTTCAACGAGAAACAAGGTTAATAACCGCTGCTATTACTAAATTAAGAAGGAAGTCTACCTTGGGTCAATCTTTAAGAATTGTCTTCGCAGGTACTCCGGATTTCGCCGCCCGTCACTTGGCGGCGTTGTTGTCTTCGGAGCATGAAGTTATTGCTGTTTACACACAGCCAGATCGTCCAGCAGGCCGCGGTAAAAAACTGACTGCGAGCCCAGTAAAAAACATCGCACTTGAAAACAATATTCCGGTTTACCAACCAGAAAATTTCAAGTCAGATGAAGCTAAGCAAGAGCTAGCAAATTTGAATGCTGACATCATGGTTGTTGTCGCTTACGGCTTGCTTCTTCCACAAGCTGTACTAGATACGCCTCGCTTGGGTTGTATTAACGTGCATGGTTCTATCCTACCGCGCTGGCGTGGTGCTGCTCCGATTCAACGCTCTATCTGGGCGGGCGATAAAGAGACTGGCGTGACGATCATGCAGATGGATATCGGCCTAGATACCGGTGATATGTTAAGTATCGCGACGCTACCAATCGAAGCAACAGACACCAGCGCGTCAATGTACGAGAAGTTGGCGGGCCTTGGTCCTGATGCTCTTGTTGAGTGTTTAGCAGACATAGCTTCTGGTAAGGCTGTTGCTGAGACGCAAGACGACGAACTTGCTAACTACGCGAAGAAGCTGAGCAAAGAAGAAGCAAAAATTGATTGGAATGACAGTGCAGAACACATCGAACGTTGTGTGCGCGCTTTCAACCCGTGGCCAATGAGTCACTTTGCGATTGTTGATAGCAGCTCTAATGATGAAAAAAGCATTAAAGTTTGGCAGACACGTGTTGATGAAGAATCGACATCTGCGCCAGCTGGCTCAATCATCAAAGCAGATAAGACTGGTATTTATGTTGCGACTGGCGACAAAGTACTAGTATTGGAACAGCTACAAGTTCCAGGCAAAAAAGCCATGTCAGTTCAGGACATCTTGAACTCACGTGCAAGCTGGTTTGAAGTTGGTACTCAACTTTCTTAACCGCTTTAAAGCTACTCAATATGTACTTAAAAATGTGTAGCTTGCAAAACACTGTTTAGAAAACCTTTACGAGGGCAGAGATGCCCTCATGTATTCAAATAAATATTCGGTACCCCTCATGAATGTTCGCGCTGCTGCTGCAAATGTCCTATTCCAAGTTGTCGATAAAGGCCACTCTCTTTCACACGCTCTCCCTGCGGCTCAAAAAACGATCCGCCCGCGAGACCATGCTCTACTGCAAGAGATTTGCTACGGCGCACTTCGTTACCTGCCTCGCTTAGAGTCAATCGCTAACGAACTGATGGAAAACTCGCTTAAAGGTAAAAAGCGCGTATTCCACCACCTGATCTTAGTAGGCATTTACCAGTTGAGCTTTATGCGTATTCCTTCGCATGCTGCCGTTGCTGAAACAGTTGAAGCAACCAAAACACTGCGCGGCCCAAGCCTCAGTGGTTTGATCAACGCAGTACTTCGCAGCTACCTGCGCGATCAAGAAGAGCTAGATGAGAAAGCCGTTAGCCACAATGCGGGCAAATACAGCCATCCAAGCTGGATCCTAAAAATGCTTCAAGAAAGCTACCCAGATCAGTGGGAGCAATTGGTTGAAGCAAACAACAGCAAGGCACCAATGTGGCTGCGTGTAAACCGCCAACACCACACTCGTGACGAGTATGTTGAACTGCTTAAAAACGAAAACATTGAATACACACTGCACCCTGAAGCGGCTGATGCCATAAAATTAGCGTCACCTTGTGATGTTACTTTGCTTCCTGGTTTCGACCGAGGCTGGGTATCAGTACAAGACGCTGCAGCTCAGCTTTCCGTTGATTTCCTAACACCAAAAGATGGTGAGCTAATCCTAGACTGCTGCGCAGCACCTGGCGGTAAAACTGCACACATTCTTGAACATACTCAAGACACTGAAGTGGTTGCAATCGACAGTGATATTAAACGCCTAGACCGAGTTTACGATAACCTTGAACGCCTACAACTACGTGCCGACGTAATCTGTGGTGATGCTCGCTACCCTGAAGAGTGGTGGACGGGCAGTCAGTTCGATCGCATCCTACTTGATGCTCCATGTTCAGCGACCGGTGTAATCCGCCGTCACCCTGACATTAAGTGGCTACGCCGTGCCTCTGATATTGATGCACTAGCAGAGCTGCAAAGTGAGATTTTGGATGCAATGTGGCGCCAGCTAAAAGAAGGCGGCACCATGGTTTATGCGACATGCTCTATCACGCCGCAAGAAAACGTGCTGCAAGTGAAAGCATTCTTAGAGCGTACCGAGAACGCAACGCTAGTTGGGTCTGATATCGAAAAACCGGGTCGTCAAATACTGCCTGGTGAAGAAGATATGGATGGCTTCTACTACGCAGTTCTAGTAAAACAGGCATAACAACTAACAGCGGCTAAGAATTTATTTCTTAGCCGCTGTTTCTTTCTAGTGCATTATCAAAGCGAAATGAGAGCACTAGAATTACAACGGCAAAAAATAAGAGAAAGGCTATGAAGATCATTATTCTAGGTGCTGGACAAGTTGGCGGTACCCTTGCTGAAAACCTAGTGGGTGAAAACAATGACATCACAATCGTCGACCGTAATGCCGACCGACTGCGTGAACTTCAGGACAAATACGACCTTAGGGTTGTAAACGGTTATGCCAGCCACCCGAACACACTACGTGAAGCGGGCGCGCAAGATGCCGACATGTTGGTTGCCGTAACCAACATGGATGAAACCAACATGGCCGCATGTCAGGTTGCCTTCTCTCTGTTTAATACGCCGAACAGAATTGCTCGTATTCGTTCTCCTCAATATCTAGAAGAGAAAGAAGCGCTATTCAAATCAGGTGCTATCCCAGTCGATCATCTGATCGCACCCGAAGAGCTAGTGACCAGCTACATCGAGCGCCTGATTCAATATCCAGGTGCATTGCAGGTTGTGAGTTTTGCTGAACAGAAAGTTAGCCTAGTAGCAGTAAAAGCTTACTACGGTGGGCCATTGGTTGGTAACGCACTGTCTGCTTTGCGTGAACACATGCCGCACATTGATACTCGTGTAGCCGCTATATTCCGTCAAGGTCGCCCTATTCGCCCACAAGGCACTACCATCATTGAAGCCGATGATGAGGTTTTCTTTGTGGCAGCAAGTAACCACATCCGCTCAGTAATGAGTGAACTGCAACGCCTCGAGAAACCGTACCGACGCATCATGATTGTTGGCGGTGGTAACATTGGTGCAAGCTTGGCAAAACGCCTAGAGCAAAGCTACAGCATCAAGCTTATCGAGCGCAGCTACACTCGCGCCGAGAAGCTATCTGAAGAATTAGAAAACACCATCGTATTCTGTGGTGATGCAGCCGACCAAGAACTGCTGACCGAAGAGAACATCGATCAAGTTGATGTGTTCATCGCTCTAACCAATGAAGATGAAACCAACATCATGTCAGCAATGCTGGCGAAGCGAATGGGCGCCAAGAAGGTAATGGTACTGATTCAGCGTGGTGCTTACGTAGACCTTGTTCAGGGTGGCGTGATTGATATTGCGATCTCTCCACAGCAAGCGACCATTTCTGCGCTGCTTACTCACGTTCGTCGTGCTGATATCGTAAACGTATCATCTCTACGTCGCGGCGCTGCTGAAGCGATCGAAGCCATTGCTCACGGTGACGAAACCACCTCTAAGGTTGTTGGTCGAGCGATTGGCGATATCAAACTGCCACCGGGTACCACTATTGGTGCGATTGTTCGCGGAGAAGAAGTACTTATCGCGCACGATAGAACCGTAATAGAACAAGATGACCACGTAGTGATGTTCCTAGTGGACAAGAAATACGTACCTGATGTTGAGTCTCTATTCCAACCGAGCCCGTTCTTCTTATAGCCTTGTTCTCGTAAGCATCGTTCTCGCAACTTTCTTTTTATGAGAACGACGCTCCGGCACAAAGCGATGGTCTATTAAGCTATGGTCAACTTTCGTCCGATATTATTAGTGATAGGGTTAGTGTTATCAAAACTCGCCCTTTTCATGTACATCCCTACATTGGTTGCCTTTTTCACAGGCACCGGTGGCTTCCTCGAGTTTGGTCAGTCGGTAGTGATCACGCACATAGTGGCGTTTATCTGCTTGAGTTTAGGCCGTTCAGCTAAGTTCCGACTTGGGGTGCGGGACATGTTCCTGATCACCTCTCTGGTCTGGACCATTGCCAGTGCCTTCGCTGCATTGCCGTTTGTGTTCATTAATCACATCAGCTTTACGGACGCCTACTTCGAAACCATGTCAGGTATCACCACGACAGGCTCAACCGTATTAAGCGGCTTAGACAGCATGGCACCAAGCATTCTGTTATGGCGTTCAATACTGCAATGGTTAGGCGGCATCGGCTTCATCGTTATGGCGGTAGCGGTTCTGCCAATGCTCAACGTTGGTGGTATGCGCCTGTTCCAAACCGAGTCATCCGATTGGTCAGATAAAAGCAGCCCACGAGCGAAAACAGTCGCGAAGAACATCGTGGCGGTTTATTTGGTTCTGACTGGCTTATGCATCATTAGCTATCTGTTTGCAGGCATGGGCATCTTCGATGCGATCAATCATGCCTTCACAACACTGTCGACGGGTGGTTACTCAACATCAGATGGCTCGATGAACCACTTCTCTAACAGTGCTCACTGGGTCGGAACCCTGTTCATGTTCCTTGGCGGTCTGCCGTTCTTACTGTTTGTTAGCGCACTGCGGGGCCGAAAACTCTCAATACTCTACAAAGATGCACAAGTTAGAGGCTTCACTTACCTGTTCTTAGTCACCAGTGCCGTGATCTCCACATGGTTGGTCATGAGAGATGGCTACACAGTCATGGATGCGATGCGTGTTTCGATGTTCAACATCGTATCAGTCGTCACCACAACCGGTTTTGGCTTAGAAGACTTCACCGCGTGGGGTGCACTACCAACTACCTTGTTTGCATTCCTAATGATGGCGGGAGCTTGCTCGGGTTCAACCTCTGGCGGTATCAAAATCTTCCGCTTCCAGATCGCGATGACCATGCTCCACAAACAAATGATGAAGCTAATTCACCCATCGGGCGTGTTTGTTCAGCGCTACAATCAGCGACCTGTGAATGACGATATTGTACGTTCACTCGTGGCATTTGGTTTGATGTTCTTTATCACGATTATCTTAATTGCAGGCGGCTTGAGCGCAATGGGACTTGATCCTGTGACCAGTATATCTGGCGCTATCACAGCCGTTGCCAACGTTGGTCCAGGCATGGGCAGCGTGATCGGTCCAACGGGGAACTTTGCACCACTACCAGACGCCGCTAAGTGGTTATTAAGTTTAGGGATGCTGATGGGCCGACTTGAGATACTGACGTTAATTGTTCTATTTTTCCCAGCCTTTTGGCGACGCTAATTACGCGAATATTTAAGGAAACACAGATGAAATCATACCTACTTATCGCAAGCGCACTGCTTAGCAGCTCTGCATTCGCCGACCAAATGGTGACTCTGCCTGATGGTAAAGAAATCTTACTGAAAGACGATTTCACATGGCAATACGTGGCACAGGAACAAACGGAAACGGCAACAACATCAGAAATCGCAGTGCCTGTTGCAGCAGCGCCGGTTGTAGCTGTCCCAATCGCGACGAATGTGCGTGGTACTACAATTGTCGTTGATAGCAAGAAGCCAAGCTTACAGCTGTCTCAATCAGGAGTGGATGTTGTACTAGGTGCCAGTCGCTATGAAGACGGCGAGCTGATCATCCCTACGGCTATTACTAACCAAGGCACACAGGCTGTGATCTTAGTGTCTTTGAAATTAGGTGTATATTCACCAAATGGTGAGTTATTAGAAGAGAAAACAGTAGCGGTTTGGAAGTCAATAAAGCGTATGGCAGATACCTACCTTCGACCAAAAACCGATGCCGAAGGTACGTCGCTTAACCTAGCTGTTGATCAATACCCAGAGTATCAAATCAAAGCTGAAATCGTTGAAGTGCTGACTCGCTAAACTGGTGTCACGTACAGATAGATAGCAAAGAAATGGCAAGCGCAGCCCGCCAACACAAACAAGTGCCAGATGGCATGGTTATAAGGGATGCGTTTTGCCACATAGAAAATTACACCCAGCGAGTAAATCACCCCGCCAACGGCCAGTAACACCAAACCACCTATATCGATGTTCATCGCCAATTGATAAACCACAATCAAAGATAGCCAACCCATCGCTAAGTAAATGAACAGCGATAGACGCTTAAATCGGTACACGAATGCTATCTTCATGATAATACCGACCAACGCAATTCCCCAGATAACCGCCATCAAGCCCATTGCCAGTGGGGTTCTTAATCCGACCAATAAAAAAGGTGTGTAGCTACCTGCGATCAGTAAGTAAATCGCACAATGATCGAGGGTTTTCAGCAAGCGCTTGGTTTTTTCTGTGGTGATCGAGTGGTAAAGCGTAGAAGCAAGAAACAGAAGGATAATGCTGCTGCCATAGACCGTCATGCTGGTAATAGTCAGCATGTCAGCTCGATAGTCAAACGCACGAATCAGTAGCAGGATTAAACCAACCACACCAAGCACCACGCCTAAGCCATGAGTTATCGCATTAGCGCGTTCTTCGATGTCACTGTATTCGCTCGCCGATGATGCAGACATGATTATCCTACTAGAGTAAATGTTCGATTAGACTAGTATTGCACATTAAGCTTACACGTGTAAGCTTAAATTTTTATGACAAAATGGCTTCTAAGATGTGCGATAAGCTAACCGTTGTGACTAGGTGAATATATGCGATTCAACTAAGACGCGCTTTCTAAATACTCGACCACCATCTTACCGGCATCTTCTGGTGAGGTATCAAGCGAAACGCTCAATTGACGCTGTAGCTGACCAATACCAAGCAAGCTCGCTAACATGCCTTTGGCACCATCGCGATTTCTATCAATCTCAAACCACAGCTTGAGTTCTGTTTCATCGTGGTGTGCAACCACCTCCAATTCACGCCAACGGCCATGATAAGGGCCAGTCGTCGGAACAAATTCGAACTCTTGCACAAACGGTAACTCGAAACCTTCCACCGCTTCACACTCGACTTGGCGAATACGTAGCCCTTGAGCTTCAAGTGCGTTAAAGATGCCATCGAGCAAAGGATCAGGACGAACCGTTAAAACATCCTTATCAGACGGATCAATCGCCATCGCAATATCGAGTCCTGTCTCCAGCCAAACCTTGGAATCACCAATTGTCACTGGGGTATTCAATGGCACATCGAACTCACATTCAAAATCGCGAGTTTCACCCGGCTGAATAACAAAAGCATACGGTAGACTCCATTTAGCCAACGAGTATGTCTGGTGCATTCGGCGTTTATGACCGCCTTCTTGCCTTTGGGAATTCATAGTGACTTCTTTGACATAACGGCAACACAGATTGAGATCGATATTGTCGATCTCCTGTGGCTGGGCACCACCGTAGACATGCACAATAATGCTCGCCTTCTTACCTGGGTAAAGCACTTCCTGTTGCAATACAGAGTCCACCTTGGCAGACCCAATTCCAAAACTTGCTAACGTTTTCTTCAAGAACGACATATGCACCTCCTTTAAAGCATCATCTTAAGCCTGAAAGAGGTTCAAACTCAAATATACTGCTCACACTATTTTAGCTCTAATATCGTTTAATTATCACTCAGGCGTCGATCGATAACTGAGATAGTGATAATCTAAGCCTTGATATGCATGCATATCATTATCCTGATTTATTTTTCGGATTGGCGAAAGCCAGAAGAGTGACTCTTCAAGTAATTGAAGCGAAGCTCATGATAAATCAGGCCATTAGATTGGCAATGGATATGCCTGACCGTTAGGTAAATTAATGCGCCCAACAGCTGTCAGGTTCTCGCACACCAACCGTAGTGCGATGCGTCGTCGTAGTGGCTTTGTTGCTGCTCCAACGGCTAAGAAATTGGCTCCTACAATGACTCTCGTTCAGAAGACTGCTTTATTAGCACCGACTGCAACAAAAGTAATTAAAGCCGCTTAACGAAAAGCGCAGTTTTTACTGCGCTTTTTTCTTGCCCTGTCCCACCTTGAAATGTCTTTACACATTGGTATTCCCTACCCGATTTGATACCTTAGCCACAAATCATTATAAAATTTGTGGAGAAGTAAAGTATGAAGTGTCACCGCATTGAAGAACTGCTTGAACTGATGGAGCCTGAGTGGCAGAAAGATCAAGAGCTTAACTTATTAGAGTTCATTATTAAGCTATCAAAAGAAGCGGGCTACCAAGGTAAGCTAGAAGATCTGACTGATGATGTTCTTATCTATCATCTAAAAATGCGTAACAGCGAGAAAGATGAAATGATCCCAGGTCTGAAAAAAGACCAAGAAGATGACTTCAAAACAGCGATTCTTAAAGCGCGCGGTATCATCTAACCGGCTTAAAACGATCACCCAAACTTTCAATAAGCGACCACTCGGTCGCTTATTTTGTTTCTGTTCGCTATTTTTTCGTCACAACTGTTACCACTTTTGTTGTTAAAGGTTGATAGCGTTAAAGAAATGACAACAAGATTGCCGCTATAATCGCCACCCATAAGAATCTTCTAAAATAATAAGAGTCAGTGCTAAGTCAGCCCATGCACCAAGCTCGAAGCTTAGGTTCTCTAACACCATATTTTAAAGCAATGTCGTCAATACTCTCGCAGAAGGGTATAGCCACCAAAAGGATAGTCCATGAGTCAGGATAAAATCGATATCAAAGATGTGACTCCTAAAACCTTTAATCCCAAGACACATAAAGGTAATGGAGATCGATTTAACCCAAGTAACCGAATCTATGTTCGAGAAAGCAAAGGTAAATTCCAACAACTGCGCCGTTATGGCGGTTGGTTCTTACTTTTACTTTTTGCGCTTATCCCATGGATCCCATTTGGTGAGCGACAAGCGATCTTGCTCGATATCGGCAGCCAACAGTTCAACTTCTTTGGTACAACCCTATACCCACAAGATCTGACGCTACTCGCCATCCTCTTTATGATAGCGGCGTTTGGCTTGTTCTTCATAACCACCTTCTTAGGACGTGTCTGGTGTGGCTATTTGTGCCCGCAAACCGTCTGGACCTTCATGTACATCTGGTTCGAAGAGAAACTGGAAGGTGCGGCTAACAAACGTAAGAAGCAAGATTCAAACAAACTCACCGCCAACTTGGCGATCAGGAAAACACTCAAACACATCGCATGGTGGGCTATTGCTATCGCAACCGGTCTCACTTTTGTTGGCTACTTCATTCCAATCAAAGAGTTAGTGGTTGGCTTCTTTACCTTTAATTCCACTTTTTGGCCTGTGTTTTGGGTACTGTTCTTCGCAGGTTGTACTTATGCCAATGCAGGTTGGATGCGCTCGATTGTTTGTCTGCACATGTGTCCGTATGCGCGTTTCCAATCGGCTATGTTCGATAAAGATACCTTCATCGTAGGCTACGACACCGAACGTGGTGAAAGCCGTGGCCCTCGTTCACGTAAAGTCGACCACAAGCAACTCGGCTTGGGTGACTGTATTGACTGTAATTTATGTGTGCAAGTGTGCCCTACGGGGATTGATATTCGTGACGGCCTACAATACGAGTGTATTAACTGTGGCGCGTGTATTGATGCCTGTGACAACACCATGGAACGTATGGGTTATGAGAAAGGCCTGATCAACTACACCACAGAGCATAGGCTTGAGGGGCACTCAACCAAGGTCATGCGTCCTAAGCTCTTGGGCTATGGCGTAATACTGATCGTTATGTTGGGGCTATTTTTCGCACAAATCGCGAGTGTTGATCCTGCAGGTTTAAGCGTTCTTCGTGATAGAAACCAGCTATTTAGAATCAACAGCCAAGGGCTTGTCGAAAATACTTACAACTTGAAAGTCATCAACAAAACTCAGCAAGAGCAAGAGTACAAGCTTGATGTCAGCGGGCTACCCGATTCTATCTGGTACGGTAAACAAACCATTACCGTAGAGCCAGGTGAGGTTTTAAACCTTCCTATCAGTTTGGGCGTCGATCCAGAAAAACTCAGCTCACCAGTTTCGACAATTCAGTTTATACTCTCGGATAATGAAGAGTTTACGATGGAAGTCGAAAGCCGCTTTATCAAGAAGCTCTGATACCAGTCACCTTAGTGCTAGGTATAACAACCCAATAAATGGAAAAAGGCTCAGTAATGAGCCTTTTTTATTATATGACGATGCAAGCCTTTAACTTTGATAACCTAACCCCTGACTTCATGTGGTACGCACTGGAGAGCATTGGGGTTCGCGCTGAATCCGGGCTTCTCGCTCTTAACAGTTACGAAAATCGGGTCTACCAATTCACCGATGAAGATCGCAAACGCTACGTTGTTAAGTTTTATCGCCCGCAGCGTTGGAACAAAGCACAGATCCAAGAAGAACACGACTTCGCGTTAGAACTGATCGAACAAGAGATGCCAATCGCTCCGCCAATGCGTATCAATGGTGCGACCTTACACGAATACCAAGGCTACCTGTTTGCACTGTTTGAAAGTGTCGGTGGCCGACAGTATGAAGTGGATAACCTAGACCAATTGAAAGGTGTAGGTCGTTTCCTTGGCAGAATTCACAAGGCGAGTGCAGGAAGAACATTCCAACATCGTCCAACCATCAGCCTAGATGAGTATTTGTATCAGCCACGCAAGATATTAGAAAACTCTCAGTTTATCCCAACGCATCTAGAAAACGCGTTCTTCAATGACGTCGACCTTCTAATTAAAGAATTAGAGAGCCAGTGGCCGAGCAATACTGAGAATATCCGCCTGCATGGCGATTGCCACCCGGGTAATATTCTATGGCGCGACGGACCAATGTTCGTTGACCTTGATGACGCGCGTAATGGCCCTGCGGTTCAAGACCTGTGGATGCTGCTTAACGGTGAGCGCCAAGATAAGCTGATGCAACTGGATATTCTGCTAGAGAGCTATCAAGAGTTTTGTGATTTTAATCCCTCGCAACTGAAACTTATCGAGCCACTACGCGGTCTACGTATGGTGCATTACATGGCATGGTTGGCGAAGCGATGGCACGATCCGGCGTTTCCTTTGGCTTTCCCATGGTTTAATGACCCGAAATATTGGGAGCAACAAGTACTTGCTTGTAAAGAGCAAATTGCTACCCTGCAAGAGCCACCACTTTCGTTAATGCCTCAGTGGTAAACGCAATCGCAACATACAACTAGATAAAAATTCAAACATAATGGAGATTGGATAAATGAAAAAGCTATTCGCATTTTTCTCATTGATCATGTTGAGCCTTTCAGCTCACGCTGCGAAATTTAACGAAGGTGAACACTACAAGGTTCTCGATCTAGAAGCATCAAAGAAACCAATGGTGACAGAGTTTTTCTCTTTCTACTGCCCACACTGTAATAGCTTTGAGCCTATCATCCAGCAGCTAAAACAACAGCTACCAGCTGACGCGAAGCTACAGAAGAACCATGTTTCATTCATGGGCGGCAACATGGGTCTGCCAATGAGCAAAGCTTACGCGACAATGATTGCGCTTAAAGTGGAAGACAAAATGGTGCCAGTGATGTTTAACCGCATTCACAACATGAACAAGCCACCACGCGATGAAGCAGAACTACGTCAAATCTTCCTAGATGAAGGCGTTGATGCTAAGAAATTCGATGCGGCATACAATGGCTTTGCAGTCGATTCAATGGTTCGTCGTTTCGACAAAGCATTCAAAGACAGCGGCCTTTCTGGCGTACCAGCAGTAGTAGTGAATAACCGTTACTTGGTAGAAGCACAAGGCATCAACAGCCTAGACGAATATTTTGAATTGGTTAACTTCTTACTGAAGAAGTAAAAAACAATCAAAAAACCATATTAAGGGAGCTTCGGCTTCCTTTTTTGTGCCTGACGCTTTTTAATCATCTTCAGCAAACACATAATTTTTAGGCCGCGATACGGTTCTACTTCCCATTTATCTAATAAACCTTTATAAGGTGCGCGATAAAGTGAACCTTTAGATTATGCTGTTTTCTATAACTTTTTATTAACAGCTATTTGTTGCTACCACTCACTGGGGCAAGGAGCCTCTGAATGAAAATTAAATATACGTTATTAGCACTGAGCGTTGCCGCAGCACCTGCTTTTGCCAAGCTTGCTGATGAAGCAGGTTTTAGTGGTGAAATATCTATCAACACCGGTTTTACTTCTTCAACCTCAAATTTTAATACCGATGCTGACAGCACTATTTCATCTAACCAACAGAAGGCTTCTTCGGAAAGCTCATTCCTTGTTGCACCTTTAGGCAGCGTTGCTTACACCTTCGGTGAAAAACTAAACCACCAGGTTTACACAGGTACAGCGCGAGATGACGTAGCAACGGGTACTGTGGTACTTGAATTGGGTTATAAATACCAACTAGAGTCAGGCATGACCATCGACGCTTCACTTCTGCCAACCATCATGTCTGGTGAGACTTGGGCAAACCCATACGAGGTTGGTACAGCTCGAAGTAAAACAGACGAAACGGGTAATGCGTTTCGTTTGAAATTAAGCAGCATTGCTGGCTCTCCGTTCTCATTGGACATGGCTTTCGCAACCAAAGATGTAGAAAACGATCTGGTTAAAGATCCAGAATTAAAGCGCGATGCGGACACCTTCTATCTGAAAGGGCAGTATCGTCAGCCGATCAGTCGCACCATGATGTTAGTGCCATCATTGATTTACCAATCAAGTTCTGCCGATGGCAAAGCTGCCTCTTATGAACAGTTTGGCGGTGAAGTGAGTTTGTTTGGCGGTATGGGTCGTCACCAATACGCACTAACAGCGGGCTATAACCAACGCTCTTACGATGCAAGCAACCCTATCTACAACAAGAAGCGCAGCGACGACAACATCAACCTATTTGCCGCGTATGAATATGATCAATTCATGGACTGGGAAAACTGGTCGTTTGTTTCGCTTGCGGGCTACGGCACCAGCGACTCGAACATTACCTTCTACGATGAATCACAATACATCGTCTCAGTTGGCTTGAACTACAAGTTCTAGTTAGGCTTCACTGCTCGCTCATAACCATCAGTTCATAACAACGAAAGCCTGCGTAAAAAGCAGGCATTCTTGTTTTTATACCAATCACAGTAAATAAATGACCCGTTGTTTACTACGATTGGTATGACTACACAGCTTGAGCAGTGAGTTGTTTCAACAGTCGATCCATCGCTCGGTAGCCAAGTGCCTCTGATAAGTGCTTCTTTTCAATCTGCTCATTACCGTCAAGGTCAGCAATGGTTCGCGCTACCTTAATAATGCGATGATAGGCACGGATCGATAAACCCAATCGATGCAGTGCCGTTTCTAAAAACTCCGCATCCTCGCGTCGCAATGGGCAATACTTTTCAATTTCTCGGCTGCCTAACAGCGCATTCGATTTATGGTTCCTAGACAGCATCAACTGGCGCGCTTGTTTAACTCTTTGCTTTACCACTTGAGTGGTTTCACCACGATCGCCACCTTCAGCCAACATCCCTTTGGGAAGCAATGGGATCTCCAATGACATATCGAACCGATCAAGCAGTGGCCCCGATAATCGATTGAGATAGCGCAATATAATCTGCGGATTAGCTCGCGCTCGATTACCTTCGTAATAGCCTGTCGGACTTGGGTTCAGCGCACCCACCAATTGAAAGCGAGCTGGGAAACGAGTTTTGCCAGCCACGCGTGAAATAATGATCTCACCTGACTCCAGAGGCTCTCGTAGTGAATCGAGCACCTTGCGCTCAAACTCAGGCATCTCATCAAGAAACAATAATCCATTGTGCGCCAAAGAGATCTCTCCGGGACGAGGTACGGAACCACCACCGACCAATGCCGCCATCGAACTGGAATGATGAGGTGATCGAAAAGGCCTTTGCTTCCAGTTGTATTGATTAATCTCTTGTTGTGTTAGCGAGGCCACCGAAGCAGTTTCCATCGCCTCGTCATCACTCATTTCAGGTAATAGGTCGCGCAATCGAGAAGCGAGCATAGTCTTGCCGGTTCCGGGCGGGCCAAGGAATAAAGTGTTATGACTTGAATAACCCCTAGTTACACTAGTAGCTTTTGCAAAACTCAAAATCTCTTGGCTCTGCATTGCTCCAAGCAAGTCAGCTTTGTATAGACGTCGAGTATGAAGATACATCTCATCTCTCAATAGCTCCTCCCGCTCCCCTAAATCACGAAGGTAAGCATTTAAGTCCTCATCAAGCTCTGACGCTTTGTAACGCTCCAAAGCTGCCGTATGTGCTCTTTGACGTGTTTTACGTTTTACATGCTCTTCTTCTAGGCGCGCATACTCATTTTTGACTTTAGGTTGCTTCTTACGACCACGAACAAATTTCTTAAGCAGTTTTCTTAGCCCTACAATCTCACAGTCTCGTGATGCAACTAGTGCTCGCTCTGTTGGGGTTCTTGTAGACGTATCTAGATTCGTTTTTTCAGTCTCTGACTCTGTTATATATGTATTTATATTACTGTTATTCTTTATATATCTAGATGACACTTCGCTAGATGACACTATTTTTTTCTCATCAAGCTTATGTTGTAACGTTGACGTCTTCTTCGATTTCGCAAGTTCAGCTCTTCTTTTACCCTCAGCTTTGAACTTCTTTTCTTGGCGTACCTCATACAACTTCAGCTTCAAAAGCACTTCCATACTTTTCATGCAAATAGCGTATGTAGAAGCACCTCGCCCTTCATAGTTTCCAATATCATCCATTTTGCTGTTCAGCTTTCTTGAAAAGCACGGAAACTGTTTAACCATCCACTGAATAACTCGACTAACTAGTCTTTTGCAGCTTTCTAACTTTTCAGGCAGGGTCACATACTCATCCAAGCCGGACTCGATGACTCTATCGATGATGGTATCTACATAAACGGTGCATTCTTCAGATTTGTAGTTAATGAATTCGAAAATCGCAGATGCAACGAATAGATATCTCTTTTCAGAACCCGACATTTCTTCAGCAAGGTATCTTGTGAGGTGAACTAAACCGTGATGGTTTTTTATTTCAAAGTTGGAATATGGGGTGAGGTCGGACATTAAGTGATCGCTTAGTTCCTGATATAAGAACAATCTATTGCCATTCGTAGCCCATAAATGATTTAATCCGACTCGTTCGGTTGTTGGACACTTCCGAACAAGCCCAATCTTGATCGCTTGGGCAACTGGTGACAGGTGCTAACTGTTACCGATCTACAAGAACGAGTTGGCGCTCTTTCTTGTGACAGGAAACCCGCTTCACTAGCGGGTTTTTTTGTATCTGTTGAAAATGAAACACATCAACATCACGCGCGACTATCTACAGATTCTCTTCGATTATCAATCAAGATCTACTCTTCTAATGACTGACTGATCAGTAATTGATCAAACCAGTACAAACCGTGTTCAGTTCAGTCACCAGTGACTTATTTCTCTTTTAATTACTTGAGTTTAAGTAACTAATGAAGCATCGACAAAAAAATAATATTCAAGATAATGTGCACAAATTACTTGTATAGGAACTTGCTGAATATGGATTTGAATACCGCCTCTGACATCTTGATAGCTCATGATTCTGAAATTCTTTTTGATATAGATGACCTGACGGTTCATCGACTAGATGATGAGCGTGTTTTGATTGTAAAAGGGGAGTATTGTTTTCTCATTGATAGAAAAAGCAGTTAAAACTTAACTCATATATAACTCTAAATCGATCTGAGCGATCTTCTGAGAAGCTTTTACACATTGAGATAACTCGTTGTAGCTTTATTGTTGATTAAAGCTGTTAGAGAGCGTTACAGATCGTTTTTCTGTTTGTGTGAATTAGATATGTAGACCGACGCATTTAAAGCTAATACAGTTGCATAACATCTATACACAAAGAGAAAATCATGCCATTAGAAACATTTGAAGAAAAGTTGGACTCACTTGAAGTTGAGGAAACCCCCTCCGTACTCTTAGCAAACGGATTCTCACAAGCTTGGAATCACAATATTTTCAATTATGAAAACTTACTTCAAAGAGCTAACTTCGGTGCTCGTAATAGGAATATCAAAGGTATTTTTAATAAGTTTGAAACCTTCGACTTCGAGCAGGTAATGAGAGCGCTTGAAGCAGCTGAAACTGTATGTGAAAGCTACGGTGTCAACCGCGCAAAAATTGATGAAATCAGAGCAGATCAAGAACAACTGAAAAATTCACTCATCCAAGTTATTTCGCAAACTCACCCTTTGAGATCTAGCTCCGTAACAGTCGCTCAGTATGAAGCAGCAAAACCATTCATCATTCAGTTCGAGAACATTTTTACGCTGAACTATGACTTACTTCTTTACTGGATTGTTAATAAGTCTGATATCGACCCTGAAGGCTACTTTACAGATGATGGGTTTCGCCGAACAACTTGGGAAAACATGGATGACCAAAATGTATTCTTCCTACATGGTGGGCTTCATATCTATGACACTGAAACACGAATCAAGAAGCAAGCATTCAGGGGTCAGGCTGATGAAAGTATTGTCGACCAAGTAAGGGACAATCTAAATCAAGGAAAATTTCCTTTGTTCGTATCAGAACCGACGCACCAAAAGAAACGATCCCGCATTGAGCACAACCCATATTTGAACTCTTGCTTCAAAGCTCTGAAAAAACTTAGTGGTCCACTATTCATCCATGGTCACTCTATGGCTGAGAACGACAAGCATATTTTTGACCAAATTAACGAAAGTGATGTTGATAAGGTATTCATTAGTATTTTTGGCGACGAAAACTCAGATGCAAACAAAGAAACGATGGCAAATGCCAGACGTTTCATTGATGCCGATATAGAGTTTTATGATGCTAGTACAGCACCGATTTGGCAGTAAAGAAAAAACTCTCAAATTGATTGAGAGTTTTTCGAATAACGATTCTGTTAATCACACTACAGATCTGTAGTGTGATTCCGCACAGTGATTATCTATTCATCAAGTTCCGGCAGCTTGCACCCTTAGCTACGATAATGTTTTCAAGAGCTTCACCATCAAGAACTTGCTTAGTGTTATCCATATAAGTCACCTCAACTCTGTCTAACGTCATACAGTTAGCACCAAAATCATAAAACGATGGACCAAAATTACCGGATATAGCTTTCTCTTTTAGGTATGGACCCGTAAACCGATAGCCCTTGGAAATATCTCCACTGATATCGTCAGATTGAACCTCTCCAACTCGGTCATAATGCTTAGCCCAAAAATCGAAGTACTTGATAGGTTTACCTGTCATATTGAATGCAGTTAGATACACCTTAATACCGCCTGCACTATTTGGATAAGCCTGATAGTAATCAGTGATGATAATCGGTTTTGTTGTATCTGCTCGATACTGCTCAACCATAGGGTTAGCACAGCCAGATAGAATTGCCGCCCCAAATAAACCAATAATCGTGTTTCTCATTTTTATTCCTCTTTGTGTAGTGAGGTGCGAATACTAGGACGGCATTTAGTCGGTGTCGGGTGTTTTAATGCTTGGTAGCTCGATGCTCTATCATTACTTCCTTAAACACCTCAGCAAACTCCGGATAGGGCTTTACAGGCTGCTTTAGAACATACCTTGGTACAAAGTACTCTCTAGGGTCTAGATTGAGCCTTCTCGATGCCTCGAAGCCTCTCTGTAGCCATTCAACAGGCTGTTTGTATTGCCCTGCTAGCTCTGACAGTAAAACCCAATCAAATTGGTTAACTTCTTCAGGTCTCAGTATCTTGATGCTGCCTGCATTGTATTCTTGTTCCATTAGCTTTCCTTAGCTGTTCATCTAGCCCATTCGGGGGAGATTGCTGGTGGCACGCCAAAATTTTCTCGTTCCCCTTTTTGGGGTGATACTTAGCGGGCGGTAATCCTGCTTTTGCATCCAAATCATTGCCATAGATGTGGTGATTGTTGAGGTGTTTTAGAGTGCTATCTGAATGCACTTTTACCCGTTCGGGCTGTGTAGTTTTTTTGGTGTGTTATTTGAGGGTTTTTAGTGCTGGTTTTAGAAGTATTAAATACATAACTAGACAACACTTTCTCAGAACTGCTCTCAGACCAATCAGAGCAAGGACTCTGGGCGTTTTTGGGGTAATCATTTTTACCGAAAACTTGAGGGTCTGTTTTGGCAAGTGAACGAGCGATGAAAACAGCTCTTCTTCCTATAGAATCACTAGTTTTTTTAATGTTTTTTAGACAGTAATCAGCCCACCCTAGAGAGTAGACTTCATTGACCTGTCTCTTACGTGCCGCACTTTTGATTTTTGGTTTACCAAGTGACACCAAAAGAGCATCTAGTAGAGCCTGGTGCTGATCTCGTTTTATTTTTATTGTGCCGTGTATATGCGGATTTTTGAGACAGTCATTTTCGTATGCCAACTCTAGTGAGAACCAAAGCTCATCGGAGTTAATACCGTGAGCTTTGAGATGACGTTTGAGATTCTTTGCGAGGTAATCAATGGGGTTACCTGAGTTAACAGCAGCTTGGTAGGTACTTTTCTCGATACGGACAGTGATAGCCGCCAACAATTCATCTTTGCTGGTGGTTGCCATCATCTTATGTGTAATTGTACGAGTCTTAGTATCCATACCGAGCCACTGTTAGTCAGATTTTCAGCTATTTGCTGTTTCAGTCCGACCACCACGGTTAGACGTCTTCGCTACATGCTTTAAATCCAACCCGTTCACAGTCGCTCGGAAGGGTTAGTAGAGATGATATTTACTGGATTAATAGCCTCTCTGTAAGTGCATTTTTTACAACATGATTCTGTTACAGATGCACAAAACGCAAATATAAGAACAAATCACGCAAGATTGATCAGAACTTGAACCGTTCAATCTAAAAAAACGATTACTAAAAGATTCTTAATCGAAAATTGTCATGTATAAGGTTCATATGAATAAACAGGAAAAAGTTGGTTTCTTTATGCTTTTCTCTGTTCTAGCCATGCTTAACAAAACCCCAATACCTCTGACGAGACTTTTCACCATGGGAATCAATAATAGGAAGTTCTGGCCGTAATGCTGCCATGTAATAACCATGCGCTGCCAATATTGGGTTTAGATGCTTCTTCACCGCTTGCCCAAAGCATAGGCTATCTATCTCAAGAGCTAATTCCATAGTAGATTTATACGGGAAAGTACCAGTTAATGGCGTCATACAATTGAAGATTCGCTTTGCCACTTTAGAACGAGTGGTCTGTAGCTCCTCGGCTACAGACTCAATCACTTCAGATGGCAAATGAGCAAACACAGACTCACTAGTCATCAATCACAACCTCTCCGCTGCTTTCAGGCCTAGTTAGCTCATCAAATGTGGGGTTTGTAATGCTCTTGATTTCAGCATCTATCTCGGCTTCTTCTTCGCTCTTAGCTGCATCATTCCTTTTCTTCTTTTCAGCGTCATGAACTTGCTGGTTCAAAGCCTTGGCTATCTTGTTTTCACCACGAAGTCTACGTTTGATTTGTATTGGATTACCATCTTCGTCTTTTGCGTCATTACCAAGGTAGTCTTTCTTGATGACTAGTTCGAATTCATAACCATCTTCATCGTACTTATCAAAAGAGCCTAATATCTTCTTTGCCTTGAGAAGCTCTTTAGGGTTTAGCCTTTCACCATTCTTCGTTGCTTCTTGCATAGCATCAAGTGTTTCATGTGCCTTTGCTCTAGCAGCGACTACACGCTTCGCAATTTGCTCTTCGATACTAGGGCCTTTGCACTGGTAACCTTGGTCATCAAAGTTTTCAGTGAGGAAAATGTATCTATCCAAAAGCTCTCTTTCATTCATCTTTGAGGTAATACCGGCTTTAATTTCCCTATTACCGACTAAAGCTGACTGGATTTCTAAAAGCTCAGCAACGACTTTCTCAGCTTCCCTATCTTCATCCGTCTTATTTGCCTCAATCTCCATAGCTTCACGAATATGATCAAGAAGATAGCCATTTGGTTTATATCTATCGTCATATTCCTGAATAGCTTTCTCAAGATCTCTAAGTTTTAACTGCGATTCCAGACCAATTCCCTGCTTTGCAAAGCCTAACTGAATCTCCATAGACTGGCGCATTTGAGAACGCTCATATGCGGATTTGTCTTCACCAGTGAGAGCCGAAATCTTCCTTTTAGACAGCCATTCATCATGAGTCATAGCACCAATGGAACCGCTTTCTAGCTCCCGTAGATACTGAATCTTTTCAGATTCTAAGCGTCTCTCTTCTTCCCTTTCGGCTTTCCAGATTTTTGTTTCTTCTTCACTCAGCCCAATGCCGTACTTATTGCCGTACCATTCTTCAAACGTTACTAGGTTCATGATAGTTGAGCCACCACCCTCTAGCTCTGATAAGTATTCATCGTAGCGTTTTTGCTTTAGGTGATAAGCATCTTCAATCTCATTTTGTTTATCTATGCCGCGACTTGAACCAGTGTACTCATCATGTGGTAACTTTTTCTTATTAGCTTTTTGTTGATTAAGAAAGTCAGAAGAAATGGATAGTTCACTGGATATTGCAGACTCAATTTTTATCTTGGTATCAGATGACTCAAGGGTATCAATAATGACGAAATCACCATCTGGCAATCTAATCATTGAAGCACCATTTGGGGCTAAATATGACTTTAGAAGATAGCCACCTAACGGTGCTCTTGTACTGGGAGTTAATGGGCTAATAGAGCTCCTTGCCTGATTCCCGCTAGCCAAGTACTCAGAAGCGGTATCTGAGGTAACGAGATTTGTCCATAACTTGGTTTTATTAGTCATGGCATCTTGAATACGCGATTTGTTAAACATGTAACTTCCTTATTTTTCTTTCATTACAAGAAGAGACTCCATCTCTTCTTTAAATCAATTCTTCATAGATAGGCTCTAATGATGACTTTCGATTTCGTCAGTAGTTGATAGCTCTCGAAATTGTTCTCGCTGAGCTTGCCGTACACCTTCAACATCACTCGCTGTCATTTCTACTACTTTAAATTCCGGTAGTTCTTCGGCATCAACAGTCTCGTCAGCATTTAGGATTTTTGCGCAAGTAGCGTAGTTTTTATTGGCTATGTCTGTAATGTACTTCAGCGAACGAAGGTCATCTTTGAAATTACCTAAGGGGATATTCTCTGTAGCACTCTTCTGAGCAAACATGAGTCCTCTCTTGGTTAATGCATTGAGCCAGTTGAGGTACTCAGCTTTCAGCTTCTTGGAGCTATCTGAGTCATTTAGATCTTCAGTTTGTAGCGTTACGGGTTTGGTAATTCCATCCTTACGGAATCTAGCGCGAAGTGTAGCTACTGGTACATCTACTATCTCTGCAACTTCTTTTGCAGTAGAGCACTCTCCGCTCTGAAGTAAGTAGCAAGCATAGTTGTACTGTTTGGGGTCGATTTTTTTATTTTCTGTGCACATCCTTGTTACTTCCTGTTATCTACTACACATCAGTTCCCATTAATGTTACACATTGAAAACCTAACAACCACTGTTTTATAAGGCCTCAAAGATAACTACTATAAGAAAACAAAGAACTAATTCATTTTTTCTAGACAACCATCATATTTATATAACTATTTAAGCGTAATTTCTCTTAAATCCCCATAGTTTTTCATCACCTTTACTACAAAAACCGAAACGATAACCTAGCGGTTTTAAGCAAGGTCTAAGCACCATCTGAACTCTGACTGGAAGATAGCTTCTTGGTATCTCTGCATCACTTAAGACTTGTTTATTCATAGCATCTATCAGGTTCAAATACTCAATAGCAAGTTCATCATTGATTGGGTGTAAATGACTGTGAAGAATAGAAAGTGTCTCTTTAGGTAAGTCTATAAACATATCTTTTTACTACGTTAATAAGGAATTTAAACGTTAGGCCGTAAAGTAATGACTTACAAGACATAATAGAGCTAATAGGAACTAGTATAAGAATCAAGCCTATATTCCCTCCTACACTCAGGAACCATGAGGGTCAAAGAAAGCGTTTCCCTATAGGGGAAATGACAAACTCACTTTGCGATCGATAGAACAATAAGTGATCAATCATTCTTTCTGGGGTAATCTATACTCATCGAATTGAACATGATGTCATAGAGGCTCAATGCAAGAGAAAGTAAATGGCTGGCTAGATACTGTTGAACGTTTCCTAAATCTAATCAGACCCAAGGCTTACAACACTATCGCTAAGGCTGTTGTTCTTACTGGTATAGGTCTAATAGTCGAATCACAGGTTAACTTTCTTCATGCTGTAGTAGTGGCATTATTCGAAGAGTACATAGGTAAATCAGAGATTCTTCGCTCTGTTCTTAGTGCATCTAGTGATCCCATAGTGGGCGTCTTACTCGTCATTACCGGTATGGTGTATCACGTAACTGTAACTCTTGGTAAAGACTTCATTGAGACTAAGAAAGCTGAGCTTCCAAAGTACCCCGTTCTCAGTTTCTTTCTACTTAATGGTGACAAGGAGAAGCTAGATTCAGAGTTCACTATACGTGGTCAATTGGTATCTCTTCCTGATAGAGATAGTATTCCAGATCAAGAAGAACCGACATTTGATGAATCTATCCTTGGTCATCATGCTTCTATTTACCGGACGGTGCAGTCAATCCAAAGGTCCCATCATTTTGGTGACCAATTAAATAGTAGCTTATATCGAGAACGAGCCGATGTACTGAGAGAATGGGCAGGGGCTGAAATTCTATATCTAAACATCTCGAATAGTAGTCGTATCTTAGCTAGTGGGGTTTCTGTAGAACTTACTATCCCACGTCACAAGGGGCTATCAATCAAAGTACCTGATAATAAGTATCCGCCAGAACCTAAGACGAAAAATGAATACAATGATAGGTTCTCACATATCATGCCCAACTATCACAACGTATCAAGACCGGACTTAAGAGTGTCATCTGATGCTAAGAACTACTACATCAAGTGGAGAGTTGACCGTATTCAAGCACAAACTGAACTAGAAGCGGACGAATATGTATTAGTGAAGACTGATAAGCCTATTGATATGCAATGCACTATCTTTTGCGATGAGCTACCAGAGCCAAGCAAGGCAACATTTAAAGCAAACCCGCCTCAAGGTACAGCTATTGTATCTAGCGATGAGCTATCAGATGAATCATGCTATGCGGCTTTACGTGACAAACTGATTATGGACGGGTACGTCCCAAGGGTGTTTGAAGAAATGATGAAAGAGTATGAAATGAAAGAAGCTAGGTAACCCTAGCTTTCTCTTACTTATTCCAATGACGCTTAACTGTTGCTATACCGATACTTAGATCTTTAGCAGTAGCACTTTGAGATAACCCCTCTGCTTTGCATCGCTGTACATTTTCGGTAGTTCCCTTTGCAGCAGGTCGACCTAGCTTCTTACCTTCAGCTTTAGCTCTGTTAAGCCCTTCTTGAGTGCGCTCTCTGATGCGGTTTCTTTCGAACTCTGCGAAAGCTGAGAACATTTGCAGCATAAGCTTACCTTCAGCACTACTTAGATCAGATACAGGCAGGTCTAGAGAAACTACTTTGATTTGCTTAACTGTTAGTTGTTCTATTGTCTGCTGTACATCGATGTTGTCACGACCTAAGCGGTCTAGCTTAAGAACAACCAATGTATCTCCGGCTTCTAGCTTATGCTCTATTAGAGTTTTGAACTCTTTACGTTCCATTGCCCTAACACTGCCTGATACCGTCTCAGAAATTACTCTGCTTTCTTGAATATCATATCCTGCATTGCGTATAGCTAGAATTTGGTTATCAGTTGTTTGCTCTACAGTAGAAACTCGGCAATAAGCGAAAATGCGACCAGTAGTCATTGTGTATCTCAATATCAGTATCAAAAACGTAGCATCATAATACTGATAGTATCATTTATTGTCAACGCTATTTTTATGATACTAGTGGTGGTGCTGTTCAGCTAGTATCGTTTAACGAGTGTTTTTTGATACTAGAGTAAAGGGGGATATTGCAGATATGAAAAAGGCCGGATAAACCGACCTCTTTTCTAGGATTCTTCGCTGTGTTTCGCTTTTGCAACTTTATCCATGATAATCAAAGTCACCACACCAAGTTGCAAGATATTGTTAGTGACTGACATCATCATAAGCTTGAATGCAAAGCCTACTGCTTGAGATGTAAAAACAAACAAGCTACACCCAAAAGTAACGAATAAGCACGCAAACGTTACTTTGAATAGAGTGAAGAAAATATCTGAGTACCCGTCTTGAATCCAACGCTTAAAGAAACGGTACTTTTGAAGAGAAAACAAGAATGCAGCTATCGCAGCAAGGAAGCCCATCATAGTAAAGCTAAAGCCAGCTACTACTGTTGCAAGGGTTCTTACTTCTTTAAAGCCAACCGACCAATTAGCGTAATGCTTAATTCCAAGGTATGCGAAACCAATAGCTACACCAATCAACGGTGTTAACCATATAAGCTTCTTAACCCTTGCAATCTCTGTATTAGTCATGACTTTTAAGCCTTCTCTGCCTCTACTATGGAAGCCACATTGTCATCATTGTCGGCTTCTTTGTTTAGAACAACTTCGCTCTTCTTAGCGGCGAACGGTTTTACCTCTTTATACTGGTCAAGTAAAGGAACGCTTTTCTCTTTATATCGATTGTTCGATACATAGTCTCTAAAGAGAAGTGCTAGCTGCTCGTTTTGGTCGAACTTTTCACTGATCTGATCGGGCAATTTTCTTCGCTTCGCTTTTGGATTCAATGAGTCTACTAAATTATTCTCATTGTCTAACCAATGATCCATTAACTGACCTTTCAGCTCATCATGCTTTGCTTTAGCACCAATCTGCGTGATGCCATCACTGCTCTGACTATTACCAGTAGTATCGTGTCTATGCACAATCTTCCTGAAAACATCACGCATATTAGATCCACTAGGCTCAATCGTGATACGCAAGTTACCAAGACTGCCAGACTCTGAACCAGTTAGCTTTTTACATAGGTATCGACTGATATCCCTATCCGCAGCTACATCGATATAGATGCTGTTAACCACTTCCATCTCTAGCAAGTCTGTTTTACTACTAGTAGTTGTAAGAGCGCTCAAGCCCACTTCATATTTGTTCAGACCAACTTTTTTAAACATCTCATTGATGTAATCAGCTAAGTCATCAAATCTTGGGCAGCTCATGCCGCTTGCACATGCTATCACTTGTCGTTCAGGGCAAATGTAGACGTAAGAGGCAAATGCTACTTTCTCGTTTGCAGCTAGATTATCTGAAATTTCACCGACCGTGATACTCTGTTCATTAACGCGCTTGATGATATCGTCATCGCTAGTACGAACAAAATAGTATAGATTCTTTTGTGCTGCGACCTTGGTTAGATACAGTTTTTCATCACCACGCTTGAAGCTACTTTTAAGCTCTATATTGTTTGCGCTAACAAATGCATCAATAATAGGTTTGATGTTGTATAGAAAGGTTTCTTGAGAATCAAACTCACGCAAATAATAGCCAAAATAGCGTAGCTTCATCAGTGTTCCCTTGTGCGGTATTTATAAGTGTTTGGTTTATTTTACCTTATAGTAGTATGAGTTTGAATGATATAAGCTAAGTTTCAATGCGTTTTATGACTTATCGCAAAATACGGTTGCAGCTTTATTGGCCATAGTTCTAACCCTAAACGTGCTAGGTGGAAACTCTCGACTATCCCACGATGTTTTAATCATGTGGCTCGTTTGTTTCTCATTAAACCGCAATTCGATGGTTCGCTCTTTGTCTATGCGGATAGTGATAATTTTGCCCATAGAGTCAAATTCTATCTTCTCAATACATCGCACTAGCTGGGAGTTTATCTTGGCCCTTAAAGTTACGTTGGTTCTATCTGCTGCTTCTACTTTCAGCACCTTAAGCGTGCTTCTTAATTCTTTCCAGACGTTGTTAGATTTCGGAGTAAGCTCTATCTCATCTAATTGCTTCTCAAGCTCTCTATAACGTTGTTCAAGCTCTTTTTGCTCTGCTTCTCTTTGTTCTAACTTATTGAGCAATGCCTTACTTCCAGTACTTGAATCAAGCAAATCAACCAAGCGTATTACAGAAGCTTCAGCCGTTTTCAAATTCCGAAATATGTTGGACAACTGCTCTTTAATATGTGCTGATTCTTCTTCATGGTTGGCCGTCTGCAACCTTAGATTCAAAGTTGCCGCAACACCTAATATCGCATCTTCTATTACCGGATAACGCATTGAAGCGTACTTACAACTAACGCCATCATGATGAGCACCTTGGCGAGCTCTACTACAAACTAGGTACTGACCACCTTTACTTCCACTACCTTTATTTAGGTAATGCATTGTCGCACCGCAGTTCTTACAGACAACTAGCCCCGTAAACAGGTTATTAATGGCATTCTTTCGGGTCCCACTAGATTTTCCGTGGCGACGTTCAATAGCCAGGCTAGCTCTTTTAAAGGTATCTATATCAATAGCGGCAGGGTAATAACTTTGTATTGGCTCACCATCCTCTACTCGCTTGCCATTCTCCGATTTGAATGGCTGATACTCACCTAGAACGGTTCTAGCTCTTAATATCTTCTTTATATAGGTAGTGTGCCAACCAGTTTTAGAACGCCCCCATGGCTTTATCCCCTCTTTATTAAGCTGCTTATGAATCGCGATAGATCCGAGACCATCAATAGTCATCTGAAAGATGCGCTTAATCAGTTCAACTCTATCAGGCATCAGTTCATATCCTGTATCAGTGAGAGTTATCCAATGAGGCATGTTATAGCCAGTAGGCTTTAGATTTTCTCTTGCTTGCTTTCTCTTCTCTGCATGAGCTGCTTTTAAACGCTTAGACTTAGTAAGAGACTCTTCATGTGCTCGCATCATAAAGACGAGAGACAACATCAAGTCTTCAATTCGATCTAATGATTCAGTCGTGTATGTACGACTGTCTTGCAAAGTAACAATGCTAACACCTAGCTCTAGCAATTCCATAAACCGGCGAAGAGCTATAGATATCTTTTCCCTACTAAGCCTATCCATAGACTCTACAAGCAAGTACGAGCCTCTAGGAATAGTACCGTCTTTAACTGCCCCAATGAATTCACCCAAAGCCCCATCTTTAAAATGGGTTCCGTGGTATGCAGACTTTCCGAGATCTCTAAGAGTTAAATCAGCTAGGTTGAGCCCATGTTTATCACAGTAACTTTTAGCTAAAGCTGTCTGCCTCCGAAACGAATCACCCTTTGCCTGTTCCAGTGAACTAAATCTAATGTAGCTATACGCAAGACTCACAAGCCAACCTCTTCCAATAAAATTTATTGCACTCTAGGAGCTTCGGTCTGCGTATTCAAGTCAGGGTTATTCCAGATATTTGATTAGTAAATTGTGATTACCAGCCGCTGCTATCTCCAATGCTCGCTTACCTTGCTGTTGACCAATGATGTCCTGCAAATCACGATGTTCGACTGCGTCGATCTGATGTTGCTCTGTACGATACAACCCAAGCTGAGCCTGACCACACATATCGGCACAAACCTCCAACAATGTTTGCGCTGACTTGTGCGCCCCCTTGCCAACTAGGGCTGCCTGATCGCCATTGTGATGCGGTACCACCAAGCATCGCTCAACACTATCCGCCGCTAATGTCGCTGGTAGAACTCCTTTGACTGAACGTAATTCTCCCGATAACGCCAACTCACCAATAAACTCATGTTGAGCTATTTTTGATGTGGGTAGTTGATCGGACGCTACCAGAATACCCAGAGCAATTGGTAAGTCAAAACGCCCTCCTTCTTTGGGTAAATCGGCAGGAGCAAGATTGACGGTGATTCTTTTTGATGGGAATTCAAAGCGAGAATTGATGATGGCACTCCTCACTCGGTCTTTCGATTCTTTAACCGTAGTCTCAGGTAAACCCACCAGCGTAAAACCGGGCATTCCGTTGCTTATATGCACCTCAACGGTCACTTCTGGCGCCTCTACACCCACACTAGCTCGGCTATGAATTATCGCGAGTCCCATAACTTTCCTTTGTCTTTGATTTAAAAGTATTCACTCTGGATATTCATTGCTCACCAAAGCGATAAGGTTGTTATATAGCGTGGTGGAATGGTGTTTTAATGTGAAAAAAGAATGACATTTTCCTTGTCATGCGGCAGATTTGTGTGATAACACTAGAGATGTAGACAATTACTTAAGACAATAAACGAGAAAACTCGAATTTTATGATGTTTAACGCTCGCATTTACGCACTGATTAACCTGATTATCGTAGTCATTATTGAGACTACGCGGGGGCGAGTGGGAAAAAAGTAACCACGAATTAGAAAAAACCCCCGCACTGAAAAGTCCGGGGGTTTTTTCTAATTTAACGATTCGATTTTTATATTTGAAACATTTTCGGCTTTGCCGATTTACAGGAAGAATGGGAGCACAAGATGTGCATAGACAATGGAAACAGTTACCAAAATATAGGTAATACGGGGAAATTCCGATGAAAGGCGCAGAACTAGTTGTATCCGCACTAAAACAGCAGGGTATTGAAACCGTATTTGGTTACCCAGGTGGTGCCATCATGCCAATCTACGACGCACTTTATGACGGCGGGGTTGAGCATATCCTGTGTCGCCATGAGCAAGGTGCTGCAATGGCAGCTATCGGTATGGCACGTGCTACACAAGACGTCGCTGTTTGTATGGCAACCTCAGGCCCAGGCGCGACTAACCTAGTCACAGGTCTTGCTGATGCCTTTATGGACTCCATCCCACTCGTCGCTATCACTGGTCAAGTTGCTAGCTCCCACATTGGTACCGATGCATTCCAAGAAATGGATGTGATTGGTATGTCTCTGTCATGTACTAAACACAGTTACCTCGTTACCGATATTGAAGAGCTTGCTCCAACACTGGCTGAAGCATTTATCGTTGCAAAAGCAGGGCGTCCCGGTCCGGTTATTGTCGATATCGCTAAAGATGTTCAGCTAGCAGAGTCCCCTGTAAAAATTCTTCCTGAATTTACACCACCAGCTATTCCTGTTGTGACAACGGATGCTATTGAACAAGCTCAGTACTTCTTGTCTCAAGCGACTCGTCCTGTTTTATACGTAGGTGGTGGCGTTCAACTGGCGAAAGCAACCGATGCAGTTCGCGAGTTTTTACGTCTAAATCCAATGCCTGCAGTAAGCACACTAAAAGGCCTAGGCACCATTGAACGTGACGACCCACACTACTTGGGTATGCTGGGTATGCACGGCACCAAAGCCGCTAACCTAGTGGTTCAAGAAAGTGACCTGTTGATTGTTGTTGGCGCTCGTTTTGATGACCGAGTAACCGGCAAGCTTGATACATTTGCACCACACGCGAAAGTTATCCATATCGATATCGATGCGGCAGAGTTCAGTAAACTGCGTCTGGCCAATGCGCCGATTCGCGGTGACATCAACAAGATCATGCCTCAACTGGAACTAAGCCAAGACATCTCTTCTTGGGTTCACCACTCTGAAGGGCTACGCAGTTCATTCAAGTGGCGCTACGACCACCCAGGCGATCTTATCTTCGCACCTCTGTTGTTGAAACAACTGTCAGACATGATGCCTGCGAGTTCTATGGTTTCGACTGATGTTGGCCAACACCAGATGTGGGCAGCTCAACATATTCAACCTCGCGAACCACAAAACTTCATCACGTCAGCGGGCTTGGGCACTATGGGCTTTGGCCTACCTGCAGCTATGGGTGCATCGGTTGGTCGTCCTGATGACCAATCTATACTTATCTCAGGTGACGGCTCATTCATGATGAACGTGCAAGAGCTTGGTACGCTGAAACGTCGCCAAATCCCAGTAAAAATGGTGCTGCTTAACAACTCGCGCTTAGGCATGGTTCGCCAATGGCAATCTCTGTTCTTTGATGGCCGACACAGTGAAACTATCTTGGATGACAACCCAGATTTCGTCATGCTGGCAAAAGCGTTCGATATCCCGGGCAAAACCATCACTCGTAAAGAAGAAGTAGAGCCTGCATTAAAAGAGATGCTTGAGAGCAAAACCGCTTACCTACTTCATGTCCTTATCGATGAAGAAGAAAACGTATGGCCACTAGTACCGCCAGGTGCTTCAAACAGCGAAATGTTGGAGAACACATAACATGAAAAGATACTTATTAGACATCAAAGCCGATGATAAACCAGTACTGTTAGAACGTGTTCTTCGTGTTATTCGCCACCGTGGCTTCATCGTTAAGCAAGTGGCTGGCACCCAAAACCACGAAAGTAAAGTCGCGAGCGTTGAGATCATTGTCGACAGTGACCGCCCGATTTCTTTCTTAGTTAATCAGATCGAAAAGCTGTGGGATGTACGTACCGTTGACGTTATTTCTATCAGTCGTAATGAATTGCCAAACAATAACTTACAACAAAAAATAAGTGCATAAGGAACCGCAAACATGACAGCTAAAACAGCAGACTATATTTGGTTTAACGGTGAAATGGTTCCTTGGGCAGAGGCGAACGTTCACGTCCTGACTCACGCAATGCACTACGGTACTTCTGTATTTGAAGGCGTTCGTTGCTACAACACGCCAAAGGGTCCGGTTATCTTCCGTCACCCAGAGCACGCAAGACGCCTAAAAGACTCAGCGAAAATCTATCGCTTCCCAATTCCTTTCACTGAGGAAGAAATTATGGAAGCGACTCGCGAAACGCTACGCCAAAATAAGCTAGAGTCAGCGTACATCCGCCCTCTCGGCTTTGTCGGCAACGTTGGTTTAGGTGTTTGCCCTCCTGAAAACACAGAGATGGATCTGATCATCGCTGCTTTCCCATGGGGTTCTTACCTTGGTGAAGAAGCGCTAGAAAATGGCGTAGATGCGATGATCTCAAGCTGGAACCGTGCAGCGCCAAATACTATCCCAACCTCAGCAAAGGCTGGCGGTAACTACCTATCTTCACTGCTAGTTGGTGGTGAAGCTCGTCGTCATGGTTACGATGAAGGTATTGCCCTAAGTGTTGATGGTTACCTTTCAGAGGGCGCGGGCGAGAACATTTTTGTTATTCGTAACGGCATTCTCTCTACACCACCAGCAACCAGCGCGATTCTGCCAGGTATCACTCGTGACTCGATCATGACGCTAGCAAAAGACATGGGTTATGAAATCCGTGAAGAGAACATTGCTCGTGAAGCGCTATACCTTGCTGACGAAGTCTTCATGACCGGCACAGCTGCAGAGATCGTTCCGGTTCGCAGCGTAGACAAAATTACAGTAGGTGAAGGAAAACGCGGTCCTATCACTGAAAAAGTTCAAGCAGCTTACTTTGGTTTATTCAATGGCACGACTGAAGATAAGTGGGGCTGGTTAGACTACGTTTACCCAGCAGACCACGCGTCAGAAAGCCAAACACAAACCACTAAGTAAGCAACAGCCAAATATTTTATAAGGATTTAAGCAATGCCAATCTATCGTTCAGCAACGACTACCCACGGACGCAACATGGCTGGTGCGCGCGCTTTATGGCGTGCAACTGGCGTTAAAGATGATGACTTCGGTAAGCCAATCATCGCGGTTGTAAACTCTTTCACTCAATTCGTACCAGGCCACGTTCACCTTAAAGATATGGGTCAACTGGTTGCGGGTGAAATCGAGAAAGCGGGCGGTATCGCTAAAGAATTCAACACCATCGCAGTCGATGATGGTATCGCAATGGGCCACGGCGGCATGCTGTACTCATTGCCATCACGTGAGCTTATTGCAGACTCAGTAGAATACATGGTCAATGCACACTGTGCGGACGCAATGGTGTGTATCTCTAACTGTGACAAAATCACTCCGGGAATGATGATGGCTGCAATGCGCCTTAACATCCCAGTGATCTTTGTATCAGGCGGCCCAATGGAAGCAGGTAAAACCAAGCTTTCAGATCAGATCATCAAGCTCGACCTTGTTGACGCAATGATCCAAGGTGCCGATCCAACGATTTCAGATGAGCAAAGTGAGCAAGTAGAACGTTCTGCATGTCCAACCTGTGGTTCATGTTCAGGTATGTTCACAGCTAACTCAATGAACTGTCTAACAGAAGCACTTGGCCTATCTCAGCCTGGTAACGGTTCTATGCTGGCGACACACGCAGACCGCGAAGAACTGTTCATCAATGCCGGTAAGCGCATCGTTGATCTAACCAAGCGTTACTACGAGCAAGACGACGAGTCAGCACTGCCACGCAACATTGCAAACCGCGCTGCATTTGATAATGCGATGGCGCTTGATATCGCAATGGGTGGTTCTAGTAACACCGTTCTTCACCTTTTAGCAGCAGCTCAAGAAGGCGACATTGATTTCGATATGGATGATATCGATGCGATGTCTCGCCGTGTTCCACACCTATGTAAAGTGGCACCTTCAACTCCGAAATACCATATGGAAGACGTTCACCGCGCTGGTGGTGTGATGGCGATCCTTGGTGAACTTGACCGTGCAGGTCTACTAAACAACCAAACTCGTACCGTGCTTGGTCTAAGCATGCAAGAGCAACTTGCGCAGTACGACATCATGCAGACAGAAGACGAAGCGGTGCTTAAGTTCTTCCGTGCTGGCCCTGCAGGCATCCGTACAACTAAAGCTTTCTCACAAGATTGCCGTTGGGATCGCCTTGATGACGATCGCAAAGAAGGTTGTATTCGTACCAAAGAGAACGCATTCAGCCAAGAAGGTGGCCTAGCGGTACTTTCAGGCAACATCGCGGTTGATGGTTGTATCGTTAAGACTGCGGGTGTTGATGAAGAAAACCTTAAATTCCAAGGTCCAGCGATCGTATTTGAAAGCCAAGATACAGCGGTAGAAGGTATCTTAGCGGGTAAAGTTAAAGCAGGTGAAGTCGTTGTTATTCGCTACGAAGGTCCAAAAGGTGGTCCAGGTATGCAAGAAATGCTGTACCCAACGACTTACTTGAAATCAATGGGCTTAGGCAAGTCATGTGCTCTACTGACTGATGGTCGCTTCTCTGGTGGTACATCGGGTCTGTCTATCGGCCACGCTTCTCCAGAAGCAGCAAGTGGCGGTGTGATTGGTCTAGTTAACACGGGCGATATCATCACTATCGACATCCCTAGCCGTTCAATCACGCTTGATGTACCAGAAGCTGAACTAACAGCACGTCGTGAAAAACAAGATGCATTAGGCTGGAAACCAGAAAACCGTCAGCGTGAAGTGTCATTCGCACTGAAAGCTTACGCGAGCATGGCAACCAGTGCCGACAAAGGCGCTGTGCGTGATAAGTCTAAGCTTGAGGGCTAACTATGAGTGACGACACCTCCAGTCCCAAAAAACAAAGTGGCGCAGATTATCTGCGCCAGATCCTGAGAGCGCCGGTTTACGAAGCGGCGATTGTGACACCTCTGCAAGATATGCCACGCTTAAGCGCTCGTATCGGTAATCAGGTTCAGCTAAAACGAGAAGACCGCCAGCCGGTACACTCCTTTAAGCTGCGCGGTGCCTACAACATGGTTTCAAGCCTTTCTGAACAACAGAAAGCCGCAGGTGTGATTGCTGCATCGGCAGGTAACCATGCTCAAGGTATGGCGCTGTCCGGTTCTAAGCTTGGTATTCAGACCACGATTGTGATGCCAAAAACGACGCCGGATATCAAGGTTGATGCGGTACGCGGATTTGGTGGTAACGTGGTTCTGCACGGCAGTAATTTCGATGAAGCAAAAGCGGAAGCGGAACGCCTATCGGCTGAACATGGCTTCACCTTTGTACCTCCTTTCGATCACCCACTGGTGATTGCAGGGCAAGGTACTATGGGCATGGAGATGCTGCAGCAAAACGGTCACATGGATTATATCTTTGTGCCGGTTGGTGGTGGTGGCTTAGCCGCTGGTGTTGCAGTGCTTATCAAACAACTGATGCCAGAGATTAAAGTGATTGCGGTAGAGCCTGAAGACTCGGCTTGCTTGAAAGCAGCACTGGATGCGGGTGAACCAGTGGTACTGGATCAGGTCAGCATGTTTGCTGATGGTGTTGCGGTTAAACGCATTGGTGAAGAAACCTTCCGTCTTTGCCAACAGTACATTGATGGTCATATTACAGTCTCTAGCGATGAAATCTGCTCTGCGGTAAAGGACATCTTTGAAGACACCCGCGCAATTGCTGAGCCTTCAGGAGCACTTGCTCTGGCTGGCTTGAAGAAGTTTGCAGAACAAAACCAACTGCAAAATAAGCAACTAGCAACGGTACTGTCTGGTGCGAACACCAACTTCCACGGTCTGCGTTATGTCTCTGAACGTTGTGAATTGGGTGAGAAGCGAGAAGGTCTACTTGCGGTGACGATTCCAGAGCGACAAGGTGCGTTCCTAGAGTTCTGTAACATTATTGGTGGTCGAGCGGTGACTGAGTTTAACTACCGCCACAACGACGAAAGCCTGGCGAATATCTTCGTTGGTGTACGTCTACAAGGTGGACAAGAAGAACTCGAACACATCATCAATGACTTACGTGAGGGTGACTATGCGGTTGTCGACTTGTCTGATGACGAGATGGCAAAACTTCATATTCGTTACATGATTGGCGGCAAACCATCGAAGCCATTGAAAGAGCGTCTTTACAGCTTTGAGTTTCCTGAATACCCAGGGGCATTGATTAAATTCCTTGATACCTTAGGGACTCACTGGAATATCAGCTTGTTCAACTATCGTAACCATGGTGCTGATTACGGTCGTGTGCTGTGTGGTTTTGAGCTTGGTGATGACGATTTGGCTCAGTTCTCTACGCACCTAGAAGAACTCGGCTACCAATGCAAAGATGAAACCGATAACCCTTCCTACAAGTTCTTCTTGTCTTAAGAGTTCGGCCTAAGCATGAAAAAGAGCGAGTTATGATAACTCGCTCTTTTTATTGGGCGGATTCAAACCTAACCCGAATGATCTTCAACGGATCGCATCATTAGATCGCTTTGCGATGATCCAACCAATCTTGATGAAGCTGTTCACTCGATCCTAAATACTTAACCATCCACTCGATCAACTTATGGTTGTCGTCTTTACGCCACACTAAGCAGCAATGACTCTGCGGGCTTGGCTCAGGCAATATTTTTTCCACCAGCAAACCTTGCTCAATAATAGGTGCGGCGATATGCCTTGGCATGTAACCCACCCCTACACCATTTTTAAGACACTCTATTGCGCTGTACCAGTTAGGTAATAGAAGACGTCTCTGACTCGCGTAGTGGCCAGTGTGACGCTTAGGCAGCACGCTAGAGGTATCATCCAAACAGATCGCTGGATATTGACTGACAAAGGCTTCATTGAGGTTTTGCTCTCGCACACAAGGATGACTAGGTGACATGACAAATGCCCAATCTAACCGCCCCATATCCTTAACTTCAAAGTCACCGCCAACCGGAATCGCTGAAGTGGCACCAATCACGACATCCGCCCTGCCCTGAGCAATGGCTTCCCAAGAGCCGTTAAACACTTCCATGTTGATCTGCAGCTCAGCAAACTCAAAGGTTTGATAAAACTCTTCAATCATTGGCTTCATCTTGTCGAGCTTAACCACGTTATCAAGGGTTAGACGTAAGGTTTTCTTCCAACCACGCGCAGCTCGGCGAGTTTGCGCACTGAGTTCTTCCATTTGTCTCAGCAGTTGGCGAGCCTCTTCAATAAACAACTCCCCAGCAGGCGTCAGCTCTACTTTTCTTGGTAAGCGTCTGAAAAGTAAAACATCAAGCTCTTGCTCTACCTGTCTAACCCCATAGCTGATCGCCGATGGTACTTTGTGCAATTGCTCTGCAGCCGCAGTAAAGCTGCCCAAGCGAGCAACGGTATCAAGCATTTCTAACGAGGATTTAGAGAACATAAGCCTTCAAATTTTTTGATTGATAACTACATATTTTAGCGTTTTATTTTATCAGCTCTGAAAAATAGAATGTCAGCATAAATAAACAAGGACTTTCACTCCTGATTATCTAACAATTTTTTTGATGATAAAAACATCACTACTTTTAGCTTAATGGCATCTTATGAATATTTCTAAATTTCAATTGGTCTACCTTGCAGTACTTTCAATGCTTGGTTTCATCGCGACTGATATGTACCTTCCAGCGTTTAAAGCAATGGAAGTCGACTTTGCAACGGGACCAGAGCAGATCGCCTTGTCTCTAACCGTATTCCTTGGCGGTATGGCACTGGGTCAGCTTCTTTGGGGTCTGGCAAGTGACAAATATGGTCACCGCAATACGCTGGCAGTCGGTCTAGTCATATTCACCGCCGCTTCATTTGGCTTAGCATTCAGTACCGAAGTATGGCATCTACTGACACTACGCTTCATTCAAGCGATCGGTGTATGTGCGCCTGCGGTAATTTGGCAAGCAATGGTTATCAAGCGTTACTCTCAGAGCAGTAGCCAGCAAATTTTTGCGACTATAATGCCTCTAGTAGCGCTATCTCCAGCATTAGCACCTCAACTGGGTGTGTTGCTAGCAGACAGCTTTGGTTGGCACAGTATCTTTATCACATTGACGCTAATGGGCGCATTGTTGATCGCAACGACAATGGCTCAACCAAAAGAAGCGCCGGAAGTAAAACAGACATCGATCAAGACTGATATTAAAACGCTACTTAAGTCTAAGCCATACATGGGCAATGTGTTGATGTTTGCATCGGCGTCAGCAGCGTTCTTCGCTTACCTAACGGGTATGCCTGAAATCATGGCACAGCTAGGTTATGAAGCAAAAGACATTGGCCTGAGCTTCATTCCACAGACAATTGCCTTTATGGCTGGTGGTTACTTCGGTAAGCAAGCAGTGAAAAAATACGGTGATGGTATCGTATTACGAAATCTGATTGGTTTGTTTAGCGTTGCTGCGTTATTGATTTTCATCGCATCACAATGGGAACTGACTTCAATTTGGCCTCTACTAGCACCGTTCTGTCTGATTGCAGTAGCAAACGGCGCACTTTACCCAATCGTAGTAAACCGTGCCCTATCAAGCGCAAAACAGAGTCCAGCAACGGCTGCAGGCCTACAGAACAGCCTTCAAATCAGCATTAGCAGCCTATCAAGCGCATTAGTTGCAGCAATGGCGAGCCAAGCACTGAGCGCTACGGGTATTGCTGTGGTGATTTGTTTAGGGACTTTGTGGATTGGTTACATCGTTTCAAACAAAGAATTGTCTGAACACTTTGTTGCGCCAGATAACTCTCGCGTAGTGGCAGAAGACAAGCAAGACTAGCTTCTAGCTTAAGAAAACAAAAAAAGAGCGAGATTACTCGCTCTTTTTTTATATCTAGATAAATAAGAAAAAGCCAGTAGTGGTACTACTGGCTTTCATTAAAATCATCTTATAGCGAGATTACTTTTTCTTAGTTGGACGCTGCCAGTTCGCAATCTTACGCTCTTTCGCTCGGCTAATAACAAGCTCGTTCTCTGAAACATCACGAGTCACCGTTGAGCCCGCACCGACAGTTGCGCCGTTGCCAATAGTAACAGGTGCGATTAATTGGCTGTCTGAGCCAACAAATACGTCATCGCCAATGATGGTCTTAAACTTGTTCGCGCCATCGTAGTTACAAGTAATCGCACCCGCACCCACATTTACACGTTGACCGATCTCAGCATCACCTAGGTAAGTAAGGTGATTCGCTTTCGAACCCTCACCAAGACGGGTGTTCTTCACTTCAACAAAGTTACCTACATGCGAATTGTTACGCATGTCAGCACCTGGACGTAAGCGAGTGAATGGACCAACCGTACAGTCTTCACCAATTGTCGCACCTTCGATTACGCTGTATGGGCGAACGATAGTGTTGTCATCGATCTCACAATCTTTCAGTACACAACCAGTGCCGATAACCACGTTATCACCAATGCTTACGCTGCCTTCAATGATTACGTTGGTATCAATCTCAACATCCATACCACATTGAAGCTCACCACGTAGGTCAAAGCGGCTTGGGTCGCGCAGCATTACGCCTTGCTTTAATAGTTTGTCAGCTTGCTCAGCTTGGTAAGCGCGCTCTAGACGAGCCAGTTGAGAGCGATCGTTAACGCCTTCAACTTCAATTGGGTTGACAGGATGAACCGCTTCGACCGCACGACCTTCATCGTGAGCCGCTGCGATAACGTCAGTTAAGTAATATTCACCCTGAGCGTTGTCATTGCTTAAACCTGATAGCCAACGCTTAAGATCGCCACCTGTTGCGACCATAACGCCAGTGTTGATCTCTTTGATAAGCTTCTGCTCATCGGTTGCATCTTTCTGCTCAACGATTGCCACAACAGGGCCATTGCGACGAATGATACGACCGTAACCCATAGGGTTATCTAGAACGACAGTAAGTAGTGCGATACCACCGTTTGGTTGAGCGTCTAATAGGTTTTCAATGGTTTCAGGTGAGATCAGTGGAACATCACCGTATAGCACCAATACTTTTTCATCATCAGCAAAATGCGCAGAAGCCTGATCGACCGCGTGGCCAGTGCCTAGCTGTTCAGCTTGCAGCGCCCAGTTAACCGTCTCGCTCACTAGCGTAGACTTCATCTGATCACCACCATGGCCGTAGACCAAGTGAATGTTTTGAGCGCCTAAGCCGTTACAGGTGTCAATAACATGCTTCACCATCGGCTTACCCGCAAGCGTGTGCAGAACCTTTGGTGTGTTTGAATACATGCGAGTGCCTTTGCCCGCTGCGAGAATTACCGCGCTAAACTTCATTGTAAACCTATCCAACATTATTTTTTATTAAGCCGATATTGTAACCGTTTTTGGCCAAAAAATTAAATCGCAATAACCATTTAACCAGTAGTGATACGTAAAAGAAGCATTTTTGAGAATCTAAAAATGCAAAAAGGCGACCCTTAGGTCGCCTTTATCTCAGAGTCTATAATCTTAAAAAGATTAACGACGCTGTTTTGTCAGTTCGATAACTCGTAACTGAGCAATGGCTTTAGCCAGTTCACCGGCCGCTTGTGCGAAGTCTATGTCGCCATGCTGATTTTGGATATTCTCCACAGCCTTGCGTTTAGCTTCTTCCGCCTTTGCTGCGTCTAGTTCTTCACCACGGATAGCTGTATCAGCCAGTACAGTCGCTGTACCAGGCTGAACTTCTACCATACCACCAGAAACATAAATGATTTCTTCGTGGCCGTGCTGCTTAACAATACGCACCATACCAGGCTTGATAGCGGTCAGCAGTGGAGTGTGACCATGGAAAATACCAAGCTCACCCTCACTACCGGTCACCTGAAACGTTTCAACAAGACCAGAGAAAAGTTGTTTCTCTGCGCTTACAACGTCTAGGTGAAAGGTTATTGCTGCCATATCGCCTCCTAGTTAGCCTTATAGCTTCTTAGCATTCTCAATAGCTTCGTCAATTGCACCACAGTACATGAACGCTTGCTCTGGAATGTCATCGTATTCACCAGATAGAAGACCTTGGAAGCCACGTAGAGTCTCTTTAAGAGGTACGTAAACGCCTGGGTCACCTGTAAATACTTCCGCTACGTGGTAAGGCTGAGTTAGGAACTTCTCAATCTTACGAGCACGAGATACGACTTGCTTATCTTCTTCAGATAGCTCATCCATACCTAGGATAGCAATGATATCTTTCAGCTCTTTATAGCGCTGAAGTGTAGACTGAACGCCACGAGCGATGTCGTAGTGTTCTTGTCCAACTACCAATGGATCCAGTTGACGTGAAGTAGAATCTAGCGGGTCGATCGCTGGGTATAGACCCATAGATGCGATATTACGGTTAAGTACTACCGTTGCATCTAAGTGAGCGAACGTTGTTGCTGGAGACGGGTCAGTCAAGTCATCCGCAGGTACGTATACCGCCTGTACAGACGTGATAGAACCAGCTTTAGTTGACGTGATACGCTCTTGTAGAACACCCATTTCTTCAGCTAGCGTAGGTTGGTAACCTACCGCAGAAGGCATACGACCTAGAAGTGCTGATACTTCAGTACCTGCTAGTGTGTAACGGTAGATGTTATCAACGAACAGTAGAACGTCACGACCTTCGTCACGGAAGCGTTCTGCCATTGTTAGACCAGTCAGTGCAACACGTAGACGGTTACCTGGTGGCTCGTTCATCTGACCGTAAACCATCGCTACTTTTGATTCTTCAGGTTTTTCGATGTTTACAACACCAGCTTCCTGCATCTCAAAGTAGAAATCGTTACCTTCACGAGTACGCTCACCTACACCTGCAAATACAGATAGGCCTGAGTGTTGAAGTGCGATGTTGTTGATAAGTTCCATCATGTTAACGGTCTTACCTACACCAGCACCACCGAATAGACCGATTTTACCACCCTTAGCGAATGGACAAATCAAGTCGATTACTTTAACACCAGTTTCTAGAAGAGAAGTCTCATTAGACTGCTCTTCGTAGCTTGGAGCTTCACGGTGAATTGCGTAATGCTCTTCAGCACCGATTTCACCACACTCATCAATTGCGTCACCTAGGACGTTCATGATACGACCAAGTGTCTTAGTACCTACTGGTACCGAGATTGGAGCGCCAGTATTTTCAACTGTCAAACCACGACGTAAACCATCAGAGCTACCCATTACGATTGCGCGTACTACGCCACCGCCAAGTTGTTGCTGAACTTCAAGAACTAGACGCTCTTTCACTTCATTAACATTCAGAGCATCGTATACACGAGGTACTTCGCCCTGTGGGAACTCTACGTCGACTACCGCACCAATGATCTGTACGATCTTACCTGTAGCCATCGTTAATCCTCTAACTATTTAGTTTTACCTAAGCTTAAACCGCAGCTGCGCCTGAAACGATCTCAGAAAGTTCTTGTGTAATCGCCGATTGACGGGCTTTGTTATACACAAGTTCTAAGTCATCAATAATGTCACCAGCGTTATCTGTTGCTGATTTCATTGCAATCATTCGAGCCGCTTGCTCACAAGCAAGATTCTCTACCACACCTTGATACACTTGAGATTCGACGTATCGAACTAATAGTGCATCTAGTAATGGTTTTGGCTCAGGCTCATAAATGTAGTCCCAAGCATGATCGCGTTTCATGTCTTCGCTGTCTGATTTAGGCAAAGGAAGTAATTGATCGATCGTTGGTTCTTGAACCATAGTGTTTTCAAATCTGTTAAACACTACGAACAGGCGATCCAATTCACCTTCATCATATTTCTTCAGCATAACGCTTACAGAGCCAATCAAGTCTTCAAGGCTTGGACGATCGCCCAGACCAGAAACTTGAGCTGCTACTTTCGCGCCGCTGTTATTGAAAAATGCTGTTGCTTTAGAACCTACAATTGCAAGCTCTACATCAGCACCTTTCTCAGACCAATCTTTCATGTCATTCATAGCTTTCTTGAACAAGTTAATGTTCAAACCACCACAAAGACCACGGTCTGTAGAAACGATGATGTAACCAACACGTTTGGCTTCACGTTCCTCAAGATAAGGATGCTTATACTCGAGGCTACCATTAGCCAAATGACCGATCACTTTACGCATTGTTTCTGCATATGGACGAGTAGCTTCCATTGCGTCTTGAGAACGACGCATTTTTGAAGCTGCTACCATTTCCATTGCTTTCGTAATCTTCTGTGTGCTTTTAACACTACCGATTTTATTACGTATCTCTTTTGCGCCGGCCATCGTTACTCTCCGTTAATGGTATGAGGTGGCCCTAAGACCACCTACCAATTACCAGGTCTGGGTTGCCTTGAAATCGTCAACAAGCTTCTTCAGCTCAGCTTCGATTTCTTTGTTGAAAGCACCCGTTGCGTCGATCTGTGTTGCTAGATCAGCGTATTGACCACGAGCAAACGACAGTAAAGCAGCTTCAAAATCTAGAACTTTAGAAAGTTCTACGTCTTGAAGGTATCCACGCTCTGCAGCGAAGATTACTAGAGCTTGGTCAAATACAGACATAGGAGCATATTGTTTCTGCTTCATCAGTTCTGTAACTTTTTGACCGTGGTCTAGTTGCTTTTTGGTCGCTTCATCAAGATCCGATGAGAACTGTGCAAATGCTGCAAGTTCACGGTATTGAGCTAGAGCAGTACGGATACCGCCAGATAGCTTCTTGATGATTTTAGTCTGCGCCGAACCACCTACACGAGAAACTGAGATACCAGGGTCAACAGCTGGACGTACGCCCGCGTTGAATAGTTCAGTTTGTAGGAAGATCTGACCATCAGTAATCGAGATTACGTTCGTTGGTACGAATGCAGATACGTCACCAGCTTGCGTTTCGATGATAGGTAGAGCAGTTAAAGAACCAGTCTTACCTGTCACTTCACCGTTAGTGAACTTTTCTACGTATGCTTCGCTTACACGAGCAGCACGCTCTAGTAGACGAGAGTGAAGGTAGAAAACATCACCAGGGAACGCTTCACGGCCAGGTGGACGCTTAAGTAGTAGTGAAATTTGACGGTAAGCTACCGCTTGCTTAGATAGATCATCATAAACAATCAGTGCATCTTCGCCGCGATCACGGAAGTATTCACCCATCGCACAACCAGCATACGGTGCAAGGTATTGCAGCGCTGCAGATTCAGAAGCCGATGCAACAACAACAACAGTGTTAGCCAGTGCGCCGTGCTCTTCTAGTTTGCGAACTACGTTAGCAATAGTCGACGCTTTTTGGCCGATAGCTACGTAGATAGAGAAAATACCAGAGTCTTTCTGGTTGATAATCGCATCGATCGCCATTGCTGTTTTACCAGTCTGACGGTCACCGATTACTAGTTCACGTTGACCACGACCGATAGGGATCATTGAGTCAACTGACTTGTAACCAGTTTGAACAGGTTGATCTACCGATTTACGGTCGATTACACCTGGTGCGATAATTTCTACAGGCGAAGTTAATTTCGCTTCGATAGGACCTTTACCATCAATTGGCTCACCTAGCGTGTTTACAACACGACCAAGCATTTCAGGACCTACTGGTACTTCAAGAATACGACCAGTACCTGTAACTTTCATGCCTTCCTGTAGGTCAGCATACGGGCCCATTACAACAGCACCAACCGAATCACGGTTCAAGTTTAGTGCTAGCGCGTAACGGCCACCCGGTAGTTCGATCATTTCACCTTGCATCACGTCCGCTAGGCCGTGGATGCTAAGGATGCCATCGCTTACAGAAACGATAGTACCTTCATTGCGAGCTTCACTAACAACGTCGAAAGATTCAATACGTTGTTTAATTAGATCGCTAATTTCAGTGGAATTAAGTTGCATGCTCCAATCCCCATTAAGACTGCAATGCATCGCTCAGGCGGTCTAAACGACTGCGCGCTGAGTTATCGATGACTAGGTCTCCGGCTCGAATAATAACTCCACTAAGTAGAGTCTCATCTATACTGCAATTCAGCTGAACTTTGCGCGCTAGGCGCAGTTCCAATTTGCTGATGATGCTTGAACGTTGTTCTTCAGAAAGCTCAACGGCTGAAGTTACTTCAACGTCGATTTCTTTCTCATGCTCTTGTTTAAGCAATAAGAACTGTTTGCAAACATCAGGAAAGGCCATTAAACGACCATTCTCTGCCATCACTTTAATCAAGTTCTGACCGAATTCATCAAATTGTTCGCCACAAATTACAATGAATACTTCAGCTAACTTTTCAGCAGTCATAGAACTGCTTAATAAATTATGAACATCATCATTTTGTGCCACTTCGGCAGCAAAAGTAAGCATTTGACCCCATTGGTCTAGCTCACCTTTATCTACCGCAAAGTCAAACGCTGCTTTAGCATAGGGGCGTGCGATTGTAGTCAAATCAGACATATACAGCCCCTTGCTTTAAAGTTTTGCAGTAATGTTGTTAAGAAGATCATTGTGTACATCTTTATCGATAGTACGCTCAAGGATTTTCTCAGCACCAGCTATAGCCAGAGTTGCGACTTGTTTGCGCAGGTCATCACGGGCACGTGTGCGTTCAGCTTCAATTTCAGCTTCAGCTTGCGTTAAGATCTTCTGGCGTTCTGCCTGAGCCTCTTCGCGCGCTTCATCAATAATCTGAGCTTTACGTTTGTTTGCCTGATCAATAACCTCAGTTGCAGTGCGCTTCGCTTCCTTCATTTGCTCAGAAGCGTTGGCTTGTGCCAGGTTCAAGTCTTTAGCAGCGCGTTCAGCGGCTACAAGACCGTCAGCAATTTTTTTCTGACGTTCTTCAATTGCTTGCATAATTGGTGGCCATACATATTTCATGCAGAACCAAACAAACAGCGAAAAAGCAATTGCTTGACCTAACAGAGTTGCGTTCATATTCACAACAGCTACTCCTCGTTAAGAATCAACTACAAAAATTTAATTAACTATTGAGAGTTAATTAGCCTGCTAGCTGACTTACAAATGGGTTAGCAAACGTGAATAGTAGTGCGATTACGATACCGATCATTGGAACAGCATCCAGTAGACCAGCGATGATGAACATCTTAACTTGTAGCATTGGAGCCATTTCAGGTTGACGCGCAGCGCCTTCTAGGAATTTACCACCAAGAATAGCAAAACCAATTGCAGTACCTACGGCACAAAGACCAACAATGATAGCAACAGCGATTGCTGAAAAACTTAGTACAGTTTCCATTTACGTTCTCCGATTAACATTAATAGTTAGAATAAAGCTTAAAAATTTTTTTAGTGATCACTATCTTCATGGGCCATTGATAGATAAACGATTGTCAACATCATGAAAACAAACGCTTGAATCAAAATAACCAAGATATGGAAGATAGCCCAAGGTAGTGCACCTACCCATTGTAAGTACCACGGTAGCATTGCCGCGATAAGAATAAACACCACCTCACCCGCAAACATATTACCAAATAAACGCATACCTAGAGATAGTGGCTTCGCTAATAACGAAATTACCTCAAGTACCAAGTTAAATGGAATCATGATTGGGTGATTAAATGGATGCAGTGCCAATTCTTTAGCAAATCCGCCCAAGCCTTTCACTTTGATGCTGTAGTAGATCATCAGAGCAAAAACACCTAAAGCCATTGCCATTGTTATATTTACATCAGCTGTAGGAACCACTTTCAAGTAAGGGATACCTAGCCAATGCTCTGCAGGATACGGTAAGAAATCGATAGGCACTAAGTCCATCAAGTTCATTATGATAATCCAGCAGAATATAGTCAGTGCTAATGGAGCTACCAGAGGATTGCGGCCATGGAAAGTTTCTTTAACGTTGTCGCCAACGAATTCCACTACCATTTCAACAAAACACTGAAGCTTACCAGGTACACCTACTGTTGCTTTCTTAGCGACTGAGCGAAAAACCCAAAGGAATAACACCCCTGTCAGCACAGAAAAAAACAGACTGTCTATATGTACGTTCCAGAAACTTGTTTCCTCTACAAGACCAAACTTAGCTAAAGAAAGGTTTTGTAAATGGTGTTCAATGTATCCGGATGCTGTTGGCGCAGCCATAACTCATCCTATTTTTTATTGTTAATGAAAAGCACTGGCGCAAAGATATTAATACCTAGAACCAGTAAATAGGTCAGTTTGAGGGGAATTAATTCCACCTGCATATACATGTAGACAATAGAGAATAGTAAAACTGTGATTAAGATTTTGAGCACTTCACCAGCATAGAACGACGCCGCAACTAACTTAGTTGCGCGAGCTCCACAAAATAGGAAAGCACACACACAAAAAACTACATTCGCGATGACAAAAATACCGCCACCGATTAATGCAGCAAAACCCCAATCAGGATTAACAGCTAAACCTAACCCTATCGCCACTAATATAACCGCGCTAAGCTCGATCAATAACATTTGCTTTGCAAGCACTCGTCCTGGTCTTGCTAACGCCGCTACCATGTATTCGTTCCTCTTTAAGCCCACTTTACCACTCGCTTCAAAGCGTGCTGAGAAATTGGCGAAAATTATACGTTCAGCCAAATTGATTGCAATCACAATGCAGCAATCATTTACATTTTTGCATACAAACCGACAACTTTTGTACGAAATTACTTGTTTATTACATAATTGACCTAAATCAATTATCTCATTTAGTACTCTAGTTTAGCAATAAGTTGCTCTAATTTGTGAGGCTCATCAAGAGTAATTGTTACTTTTGACTTACCGCTAACAGAACGAGTAACTGAAACGTTTGCTTGCAATTTTTCCGTGAGTCTTCGTGAAAGTTCGATGGCTTCTTTGTCCTCGGGCTTCGATTCAGACTCAACCTCTGGTTTTAAGCACTTTTTGACGAGTTGCTCAGTTTGACGCACGGTCATTTGTTTGCTTGCCGCGGTGTTAGCCGCTTCTACCTGAACATCGCCTTCAAGTGCTAGTAATGCACGAGCATGGCCCATTTCAAGCTGCTTTGACACGACCAACGCCTTTACCGGCTCAGCCAATTGGTTAAGACGCAGTAGGTTACTCACGGTTGCGCGAGATTTACCTATCACATCAGCTACTTTCTGGTGCGTCAGTTCAAATTCATTCTGTAAACGTTCTAAAGCCTGCGCTTCCTCGATCACATTCAGGTCTTCACGCTGAATATTCTCGATCAATGCCATAGCAATAGCGGCCTTGTCTGCAACTTTCTTGACCAGACATGGAACCTGCTTAAGACCAGCTTGACGAGCGGCTCTCCAACGGCGTTCACCAGCGATAATCTCAAACTGGTCCTGCGTTAAATGACGCACAACAATCGGCTGAATAATGCCTTGAGATTGGATTGAAGCAGCCAACTCTTCTAGCGCTTCTGGCGCAATATCCTTACGCGGTTGATATACACCTGGCTTTAAACAACCAACAGCAATCTCGATCAGTTCTCCATCAGCAGACAAAGCCTGGCTATGAGAAGCAACTTGTTGTTTTTCACGAGCCAACGAGCTAGTTGCAAGCAATGCATCTAGCCCTTTTCCTAAACCACGCTTAGACATTGAGCGAATTCCTTTGGTTAGACTTATACTGGGACTTCTTCACGACGCAACATTTCGCCTGCCAGAGCAAGGTATGCTTTAGCACCTGCGGAATATTTGTCGTAGTACATTGCTGGCTTGCCATGACTTGGCGCTTCTGCCAGACGCACATTACGAGGGATCACAGTTCGGTAGACTTTATTACCGAAGTGTTTTTTGAGTTGATCAGAGACTTCATTCGATAAGCGGTTACGAGGATCATACATTGTACGTAGAAGACCTTCGATCTTCAGATCCTCGTTTACTACAGCTGCAAGTTTACTGATGGTATCCATCAATGCAGTCAAACCTTCTAGAGCAAAGTATTCACATTGCATAGGAACCAAAACGGAATCGGCCGCAGCCATCGCATTGATTGTAAGAAGATTCAATGACGGTGGGCAATCAATAAAGATGAAATCATAGTTACTGCGAATGGATGCCAGCGCATTCTTTAGGCGAACTTCGCGAGCAAACACTTCCATTAGCTTAATTTCTGCTGCCGTAACGTCACCGTTTGCGGCGATGAGATCGTAATTACCAGATGTACTTCGGCAAACTACCTCATCAAATGGGCTGTCTTCAACTAGCAAATCGTAAGCAGTTGCTTCAACCTGATATTTGTCGACACCACTCGCCATAGTGGCATTACCTTGAGGGTCGAGGTCAACAACCAATATCTTGCGTTTAGTTGCCGCCATTGATGCTGCTAAGTTAACACAAGTTGTTGTTTTTCCTACGCCACCTTTCTGGTTGGCAATTGCTACAATTCTACCCACTATGGCCTCGCTGATTATCCCTGACGCGATAAAGTAACTAAATGACGCTCTCCATCAAGCTCTGGCACTTGCAAAGCTTTGATGTCTGTCACTGAACACCATTCAGGTAACAGGTCGATTTCGTCTCTAGGATGTTGTCCCTTAAGAGCCAAAAATACACCGGATTGCTCTTTAGGTAAATGATGACACCACTCTACCATGTCTGTCATTGAAGCAAACGCACGGCTGAGCACTGCATCAAACTTTTCTTCTGGTTGAAATTCTTCAACACGGCTTTGTACTGGAACAACGTTGTCGATGCCCAATTCGTGAATCACTTGTTTAATAAAACGAATACGCTTGCCTAGGCTATCGAGCAAGTAAAACTCGCAGTCAGGGTTCATGATTGAGAGCGGAATCCCAGGAAGACCAGGGCCTGTACCTACATCAATAAAGCGCTTGCCTTGTAAGTGAGTGCTAACAATGATGCTATCTAAGATATGTTTCACCATCATTTCTTGCGGGTCACGAACAGACGTTAAATTATAAGCCTTGTTCCATTTATTGAGTAACTCAACGTAGCCCACTAATTGGCCACGTTGTTTTTCCGATACTTCAAGTTCAGTCTGGCCAATCAGGTGATCCAGTTTTTCGCGTAATACGCTCATTATGCTTCCTCACCTTTTTTCAATAGGCCGTGCTTTTTCAGATAAACCAACAAAATCGAGATTGCAGCAGGCGTAATACCAGAGATACGCGATGCAATACCGATCGAGTCAGGTTTAGCGGTAGTTAGTTTTAGAACCACTTCGTTAGAAAGTCCTTTTACCTTGCTGTAATCGATGTCAGCCGGCAGTTTGGTGTTTTCATGACGCAGTGATTTTTCAATTTCATCTTGTTGACGCTGGATATAGCCGTCGTACTTAACTTGAATCTCAACTTGCTCTGAGGCTTGTTGATCTTCCAGTGCAGGACCAAAACGATCCAACGACGTTAGCTGTGAATAAGTCATTTCAGGACGACGAAGAAGATCTTCACCACTCGCTTCACGAGACATAGGTGTTTTAAGGATCTGGTTCAATTGATCAATATCTTCAGATTTTGGATTAATCCATGTTTCTTTAAGACGTTGACGCTCTTTCTCCATGTTTTCCATCTTCTCGTTGAATCGCATCCAACGAGCATCGTCGACCAAGCCAAGTTCACGTGACTTTTCAGTCAAACGGATATCGGCGTTGTCTTCACGTAGCAACAAGCGGTATTCGGCGCGAGATGTAAACATGCGGTACGGTTCTTTGGTACCCATTGTCGACAAGTCATCGATAAGTACACCCATGTAAGCTTGATCGCGGCGTGGGCTCCAGCCCTCTTTGCCTTGCGTAAACAAACTCGCATTCAAACCGGCCATTAAGCCTTGTGCTGCAGCTTCTTCGTAACCAGTGGTGCCATTGATTTGCCCCGCAAAGAACAAACCCTTAATAAATTTGGTCTCGTAAGTCAGCTTGAGATCGCGAGGGTCAAAGAAATCGTACTCAATCGCGTAGCCAGGACGAACGATGTGTGCGTTCTCAAAACCTTTCATTGAGTGAACGATTTTTACCTGAACATCAAACGGCAAACTGGTTGAAATACCATTCGGGTATAACTCGTGCGTCGTTAGGCCTTCGGGCTCAATGAAAATTTGGTGACTGTTTTTATCAGCAAAGCGCATCACTTTGTCTTCAATCGACGGACAGTAACGAGGGCCAATACCTTCAATCACACCAGCGTACATCGGGCTGCGATCGAGATTGGCACGAATAACGTCATGCGTATTTTCGTTAGTGTGCGTGATGTAACATGGAATCTGACGCGGCTGCTGAGCTCGGTTACCCATGAATGAGAAAACCGGAGTCGGGTTATCGCCGTGTTGAACCTCAAGCTCAGAAAAATCAACGCTGCGTGCATCGATGCGAGGAGGTGTACCCGTTTTCAGGCGATCAACACGAAATGGAAGATCACGAAGACGGTCAGCAAGCGCGATCGATGGTGGATCACCCGCACGTCCACCCGATGAACTTTCCATACCAATATGGATCTTACCGCCTAGGAATGTGCCTACCGTTAAGACCACAGCGTTAGCGCGGAATTTGAGGCCCATTTGCGTAACCACACCCACCACTTGATCTTGTTCAACGATCAAGTCATCAACCGACTGTTGGAACAGAGTTAGGTTTGGTGTGTTTTCAAGAACATTACGGACAAAGGCTTTGTAAAGTGCGCGGTCAGCTTGTGCACGAGTTGCACGTACCGCAGGGCCTTTTGATGCGTTTAATGTTCTGAACTGAATACCTGCATGATCAATAGCTTGCGCCATTAATCCACCCATAGCATCGACCTCTTTTACCAAGTGGCCCTTACCGATCCCGCCAATGGCTGGGTTGCAGGACATCTGTCCCAACGTATCGATATTATGAGTTAGTAATAACGTACTTTGACCAGTACGTGCAGATGCGAGTGCGGCTTCCGTTCCTGCATGGCCACCACCAACAACGATGACGTCAAATTTTTCGTGATAAAGCATGAACCGACCTCAGGTACTCAAACGTTTCTAGATTGATAAAAAGGAGCGATATTCTACCTGTTTTCATAGCTTGAGAAAACGTTTTTGGAATTTTTCGAGAAAGCTGTTTTTAATTAATATAGATAAGATCTTTAAAGAGATCTTTTATTAGATCTATTATTAGGATCGAGGTCATCTGTGGATAAGTCAAAAATGATCAACAAGATCATGGATCTTTTTTGGATCAAAGGATGTGATCTAACTTTGATCATGATGAGGATTAGCTGGGATCAAAATGGCTACTTATACACAAGGGGAAATTACCTAGAAAGTTGTTATTTGGATAACTATAGGTTAATCACCGTATATGTATGATCTTATCCACAGAGAAAATTGAAAAAAATGACATGTATTTCGATTTATTTTCAAAAAAGTTATTCACAATCACGATATTCAGAGACAAAAAAAGCGGCATAAGCCGCTTTTTAGAAGATTAAGGTGTTAAAACTGGTCACTATGATCGTTAAACCAATCCTCTGCAGCATCCTCAGGAACCGGTGTTTCCAGAACATCGATGGTAAAACACGCTGAAATAGGCTGAGCTCCAAGCTTTTCTAGAAGCGAATAAGCAGACTGGCCTGCAGAACAGAAGGTGTCGTAGCTTGAGTCACCAAGAGCAACCACAGCAAAGCGAATCGCGCTTAAATCGGGAGACTCTTGGTTCAATGACTTGATCAAAGGCTGGATATTATCAGGAAACTCACCCGCACCATGCGTCGATGTCACCAATAACCAAGTACCTTGCTGCGGAATATTGTCGTATTCAGGCTGATTATGAAGCTCGATCTCGTGCCCTTGAGCCTCTAGAAGATCGTTAAGGTGATCGCCAACGTATTCAGCGCCACCTAAGGTGCTGCCAGTAATAATGTGGATCATTAAGCTGTCCTTACAAAAGAAAAGGCCAGCGTAAGCCAGCCTTTATGGTTATTTACCGATACAGAATGAAGAAAATATACGACCTAATAAATCATCTGAACTGAACTCGCCAGTGATCTCATTGAGGTGCTGTTGGGTGATTCGAAGCTCTTCCGCTAATATCTCTCCGGCCATGTAGCCTTCAAGTTGTTTTTGCCCAATATCAAGGTGTTCTGATGCGCGTTCTAGGGCATCTAAGTGGCGGCGACGTGCCATAAAGCCACCTTCGTTGCCACCAGCAAAGCCCATGCACTCTTTAAGATGGCTACGTAGGGCATCGACACCTTCACCAGTTTTTGCAGATAGGCGGATGAGAGTCGGATCATTTACATGGCAGATCCCGAGATCTTCACTGGTTTGATCCGCTTTATTGCGGATCACCGTCATACCTATGTTATTGGGTAGACGATCAACGAAATCTGGCCAAATTTCTTTGGGGTCCGTTGCCGTTGTTGTTGTGCCATCCACCATAAATAATACGCGGTCTGCTTGTGCAATTTCTTCCCAAGCGCGTTCAATACCGATTTTTTCTACTTCATCGGAGGCGTCACGCAGGCCTGCGGTATCAATAATGTGCAGTGGCATGCCATCAATATGGATATGTTCACGCAGTACATCACGTGTCGTTCCCGCAATATCGGTCACAATGGCAGACTCTTTACCCGACAGCGCATTCAATAGGCTTGATTTACCCGCATTTGGGCGGCCTGCAATCACGACCTTCATGCCTTCACGCATAATGGAGCCCTGATTGGCTTCTTGGCGCACAGCTTCTAGGTTATCAATGATAGCTTGTAAGTCAGTACTTACTTTACCGTCAGCCAGAAAATCAATTTCTTCTTCTGGGAAATCAATCGCCGCTTCAACGTAGATTCTTAAGTAAATCAGAGAATCTACCAGTGTATTAATGCGTTTAGAGAATTCACCTTGCAGGGATTGTAATGCAGATTTCGCCGCTTCTTCTGAGCTTGCGTCAATCAGGTCGGCAATCGCTTCTGCTTGTGTTAAGTCCATCTTGTCGTTCAAGAACGCACGTTCAGAGAACTCACCAGGACGCGCGGCACGTACACCTGAGATGGATAGGATACGTTTGATCAGCATGTCCATAACCACAGGACCACCGTGGCCTTGCAGCTCTAACACATCTTCGCCAGTGAACGAATGTGGGTTAGGGAAGTAAAGTGCAATGCCTTGGTCGAGTTCGGTGCCGTTGTGAGATTTAAAAGGCAGGTACTCGGCATAGCGCGGTTTTAGTACTTTGCCTGTTACTTCAAGCGCGACTTGAGCAGCTTGTGGGCCTGAAACGCGGATAATACCGACGCCACCACGCCCTGGCGCAGTCGCTTGAGCAACAATCGTATCTGTAGTCATAGTTGTGCCTGCTAGCATGTGAAGGCCAAAGGGGGCGTTCACGATTAATCAATTAGCTGAATTGTAATCAGCTCAAAACAAAAAGGCGACCTTTTGGTCGCCTTTCTTTTATCTCTTTCTGTTATCGAACTTACTTAGAGTGTAAGCCTTTCTTTTCCAGCGCGCGGTAGATAAGCGTTTGCTGAATCAGAGTTACGATGTTCGATACTAGCCAGTAAAGAACCAGACCTGAAGGGAAGAACAAGAAGAAGAAAGTAAACATAACCGGCATAAAGGTCATGATTTTCTGCTGCATTGGATCCGTTACAGTTGTCGGGCTCATCTTCTGGATTAGGAACATTGAAGCACCCATCAGAAGTGGCAAGATGTAGTACGGGTCTTGTGCTGAAAGGTCAGTAATCCAACCGAAGAACGGTGAGTGACGCAGTTCAACAGACTCCATTAGTGCCCAGTATAGCGAAATGAAGATCGGCATTTGCAAGACGATAGGTAAACAGCCACCAAGTGGGTTTACTTTCTCTTTCTTGTACAGCTCCATCATTTCTTGGCTCATGCGTTGACGGTCGTCGCCAATACGCTCACGCATTGCTGTCAGCTTAGGCTGAAGCATACGCATTTTCGCCATAGACGTGTACTGAGCTTTCGTTAGTGGGTACATAGCACCACGAACGATAAACGTTAGACAGATGATTGCCAGACCCCAGTTCACAACGATGCCTTGAATGAACGAAAGCAGAGTATGAAGTGGTTTCGCAATGAACCATAACCAACCGTAGTCAACTACTAGGTCTAGGTTTGGTGCAACAGCAGCCATTTGGTCTTGAAGTTTAGGACCAACCCAAAGCGTTGCTTTAAAGCTTGCTTCGTCGCCAGTAGCGATGGTTTTGTTCGGCATACGAACACCAATGTCGCCAAGGTTACCAATTACACGAGTGTAAAGGTTGCTGCCTGCTTCGTCGCGTGGGATCCATGCACTTGCAAAGTAGTGCTGAATCATCGCTGCCCAACCTTGACCATTTGCTAGGTTAAGAGACAGGTTGCGATCTTGCATGTCGTCGAAGCTGTATTTTTTGTAACGCGTATCTTCCGTAGAGTAAGCACCACCACGGTAAGTTGGCATTGTTAAGCTACCGCCGTCATCCATTACGTTCTGACGTAGGTGAGCGTACATGCCGAATGTCGCGTTGTTACCAGAGTTGTTGACTACATCGTATTCAACATCCATTGCGTAGCTGCCACGCTTAAGGATGAATGTTTTCGTGTAATCAAGGCCGTTCGCTTGGTAAGTCATCGGGATGCGTAGTTCATCCTGACCATCAGCAAGCGTGAAGCTGTCTGCTGAAACTGAGTAGCTTGGGCGGTTTGTGCTGCTTAGGTCGATACCTTGAGGACCCACTAGACCGCTTTGTGCGATAAATTGGTGACCTGGTTCGTTCTTAAGAAGAACAAACGTATCTTCAGAATCAAACTCAGCAGAGTAATCATTTAGATTTGCTTTAACGACATCACCACCAACCGTATCAATTGACAGAGTCAGTACATCAGTTGTTACTGTGATAGTTTTTGCAGAAGCAACTTGGCCCGGAGTTGGGTCTAGATCATCTGCATAAGATGGCGCTGGTAGGGTGCTGCCAGATTGTGCCTGCTCAACCGCTTGTGGTGCTGGGTTCTGAGCTACGTTCCATTGTTGGAACAGTAGAAAAGAAACCAATGCCAGTGCGATTAACAGGATATTACGTTGAGAATCCATCGTTATTTATCTCTGTCTTGTTTTTGGACCGGTGGAACGGGGTCGAAGCCCCCTTCGTTCAAAGGATGGCATTTTAATAGACGTTTGCCTGATAACCAACACCCTTTTACAAAACCGTGAGCTTTCAACGCTTCTATCGCATATAAAGAGCAGGTTGGAGTAAATCGGCAGCGTGGGCCGATGAGTGGACTAATAAACCATCTATAAAAATAGATGGGTATTAGCGCTATCCACGCGAAGGGCGAGACAGGCGAAGCCATAATTTGTCGAGTAGCTTGAACATTTCTTCATTGCTTAAATCTTGCGCGCTCTTTTTAGCGATTACAACAAAATCTTTGTTAGGAAGTTTGTGTTGAGTGTTACGAAAGCTTTCACGAGTAAGACGCTTGAATCGGTTACGACCCACGGCGGTTTTAATCTGCTTTTTCGGAACAGCTAATCCAAGGCGAGGATTTGAAAGAGAGTTATTTCGGGCAATGATGGTGAAATGAGGGGAGCCGGCTCGATGAGCTTGCTTGAAGACATTCTGATAATGTTCGGGAGTTAACAAGCGTAACTCCCGACCGAAGGCTAGCTTATTCAAAATAATCAAAGATTACTTAGAAAGACGCTTACGGCCTTTTGCACGACGTGCATTGATTGTTGCGCGACCGTTCTTAGTAGCCATGCGAGCACGGAAACCGTGTGTACGCTTACGCTTTAGAACTGTAGGTTGAAAAGTGCGTTTCATTGTAATTACCTTACTGATCAGTAGTTTTAGGTTTTTGTTAAACCCGGCGTGGGCATTTTTTCTCTTCTTTATATAAGAAAGGAAAACCGACGCCTCTCAACAAAGAGGCGGAATTGTAATCACTGTCACAAAAAGTGTCAATGATTGGGTTAACTAAAATTCCGGTCGGGGGATTATACGTAGAATAACTAAAATCACAAGGATCCTTAGTCGATCCCGACCTTATTTAAGAATTTTTGTAATTTAGGATCCTGTGGATTACCAAAAATATCCTGTGGAGATCCCTGTTCGACAATATGGCCATCAGCCATGAAGATCACTCGGTCAGCAACCTCTTTAGCAAATTGCATTTCATGGGTGACCACCAGCATGGTTTGATGCTGATTTGCCAATTTTTTCATTAGGTTAAGTACTTCACCAACCCACTCAGGATCGAGCGCTGAAGTCGGCTCATCGAACAATAAAAGCTCCGGTTGAAGGGCCATTGCTCGGCCAATACCAACACGTTGTTGCTGCCCACCAGAAAGCGCTGCTGGGTAGCTATCTGCTCTGTCACCTAAACCGATATCATCTAATATTTGTTGTGCTTTTTCATGAGCTTGCTGCTTTTTCCAACCACGAACGGTAATCAAGCCTTCGGCAATATTCTGCTTTGCCGTTTGGTGAGCAAACAGCGCGTAGTTTTGGAACACAAAACCGGTCTTACGACGTAGTGCGAGTACCTCGGCTTTGGTGTGTTTTTTTACATCGACGTTAATATCATCGATGGAAATCTTGCCTTGATCAGCTTGCTCGAGAAAGTTAACGCAGCGCAGCAGTGTAGACTTACCCGTACCACTTGAACCTATGATGACAATTATCTCACCTTGATTGATTTCTAGGTCGATCCCTTTAAGAACTTCGGTGTCACCAAACTGCTTGTGGATATTTTCTAATTTGATCATCGTACATATGCCTTATTCAGTTTTACTTCGGCCCAGATTTGAATGCGAGTGAGGATAACCACCACGCCCCAATAAATCAGCGCAACCGCTAGGAAAGCCTCAAAGAAGCGGAAACTTGAAGATGCTTCCATTTGAGCTTTGGCCATGATTTCAGCCACACCTAAGGTGAAGGCAAGGGAAGTTGACTTGATCATGTCGATGAAATAGTTCATCAAAGACGGCAGTGCCACACGGGTAGCCTGCGGCAAGATCACTCGACGCATCGCTTGGCTGGTTGTCATACCGACTGAGAGGCTGGCTTCCATTTGGCTACGATCGATACCGATTATGGCAGCACGAATACTTTCAGCCATGTAGGCAGCAAAGTGCAAGGTTAAGCCGATAACCGCAGCGCCAAACGCATCGAGTCCAACCATCCACGGAAATACCTGGGGTAGACCGTAATAAAGAAGGAACAGTTGTACCAGCAGTGGCGTGCCTCGGAAGAAGCTAATATACAGCTGACTCAGTTGGTCGAGTACTGGGATTTTGAATACACGAATGTTCGCCAGTATCAAAGATAGAATCAGAGCGAAAAATAAGCCCCAGATTGCCATCTCCATAGTGGTGCCTAAATACTTCAGCAGTATTGGCAACAGACCTAGCATGTAGTTAAAGTCAAATCCCATAATCTATCTCATATTTTTATTGGAAGTATTGTTTGGAAATACTGTTATATCAGGCTTTTTAATCAGTACACAAAAGCAAAAAGCCCACCGCTGTATAAGCAGTGGGCTCTGAATGCGTTGAGTGAGTAATTACTTCTTAGTAATGTCCGCACCGAACCATTTTTGAGAGATGCTCTCTAGCGTACCATCTTCACGCATTGCTGCGAGTGCTTGGTTTACTTCAGCTTGCAGTTTTTTGCCGTTGTCGTTGTTTACGAAAGGCCATGCATTCTCGATAGTCTCGAATGGTTGTCCTGCTAGCTGTAATGGTAGACCAGTCTTCTTAATAAGCTCTAGTGCTGATAGGCGATCCATAACGAATGCATCGGCACGACCCAGTGCAACATCATGCTCAATACCCGTATCGTAGGTTTTCACATTGATTTTGCCATCTTTATCGTAGCTGCGTAATAGTTGCTCAAAGTTTGAACCAAGGTTTACTGCAACCGTCTTGCCATCAAGGTCTTCGATGCCTTGAATGCTGTCATTACCTTTACGAACGGTAATTTGTGCGCCGTCTACTACGTATGGGTCTGCGAATAGGTATTTCGCTTTACGTGCATCCGTGATTGTAATTTGGTTTGAAATCGTATCGATTCGACCCGTTTCAAGAAGACCAAACAGACCAGAGAAGTTTGCAGTCACGTATTCAACGCTATAGTCATTACGTTTACCGATCTCATCCCATAAATCCACTTCAAAACCTTGTAGTTGGTCCTGTTTTACGAAAGTGAATGGGAAGTAGCGACCAGACATGCCGACTTTAACTTCAGTCGCAGCTTGAACAGTAGCAGCAGAGAGTGCGATAGCCGCAATTGCAGCCTTAATCCAGTTATTCATTTGGTAACTCCTTATATTTATAGGGTTGGATGTTACTGGGAAATTGCTCAATAGAATAAATAACCAGATGTTATTAACCATAACCAGATCGCATTCTCGATTTGGGGATAACTAGCAAGGATCCGGGCATAAGTGGATCGTTGTGTGAGTAAAGTAGGGGCAAGATGTGTGGATCCAGCCAATTTTGCCCTATTTATTGTGAATAACTTGGATCTTATTCACTGGATCTGTGATCAATTGCTGGTGATCTGACTTATCAACAGGTAAAATTAGCGGTCATTTCATATAACTTAAATAGAGTGGGGCACCGTGTCATCTTCGCTTTGGTTGCAATGCTTGCAACAGCTTCAAGAAGAATTACCAGCTACAGAATTCAGTATGTGGGTACGTCCGTTACAAGCGGAGCTCAATGGTAATACTCTAACTCTATTTGCACCAAACCGATTTGTACTCGATTGGGTGCGCGATAAGTACCTAAATAGCATCAACCGTTTGCTACAAGAATATTGTGGTAATGATATTCCACATCTTCATTTTGAGATTGGAAGTAAACGAGTTACTGCTCCAAAACCTGAGACTATCGCCCCAGCTCGTACACGTACAGCCGCTGATGTGGCCGCTGAATCGTCAGCACCTGCGCAGTTACAAGCTCGTAAGCCTGTTCACAATATATGGCGTGATGAAGAGCCTGTAGCGGTTGACCTTAACCACCGTTCAAACGTAAACCCAAAACATAAGTTCAATAACTTTGTTGAGGGTAAATCAAACCAATTGGGTTTAGCGGCGGCACGTCAGGTTTCTGATAATCCAGGAACAGCCTATAACCCGTTGTTTTTATACGGTGGAACTGGTTTAGGTAAGACGCACTTGTTGCATGCGGTGGGTAATGCCATTGTTGACAACAAACCGAATGCGAAAGTGGTTTACATGCATTCTGAGCGTTTTGTTCAGGATATGGTGAAGGCGCTACAAAATAACGCGATTGAAGAATTTAAGCGCTACTACCGTAGTGTTGATGCCTTGCTTATCGATGATATCCAATTCTTCGCGAATAAAGAGCGTTCTCAAGAAGAGTTCTTCCATACCTTTAACGCGCTGCTTGAAGGCAATCAACAGATCATCCTAACGTCTGACCGTTATCCAAAAGAGATCAACGGGGTAGAAGATCGTCTTAAATCTCGCTTCGGTTGGGGTTTGACGGTTGCGATTGAGCCACCAGAGCTTGAGACTCGTGTGGCGATCTTGATGAAGAAAGCAGAAGACCACCAAATTCATCTTGCGGATGAAGTGGCATTCTTTATTGCTAAGCGTTTACGCTCTAACGTTCGTGAGCTTGAAGGCGCATTGAACCGTGTTATTGCGAATGCAAACTTCACTGGCCGTCCGATCACGATCGATTTCGTGCGTGAAGCACTGCGTGACTTACTTGCTCTGCAAGAAAAACTGGTCACCATTGATAACATTCAAAAGACAGTCGCTGAATACTACAAAATCAAAGTTGCTGATCTATTATCTAAACGTCGTTCTCGCTCTGTTGCTCGTCCACGCCAACTGGCGATGGCATTGGCTAAAGAGCTGACTAACCACAGCTTGCCTGAGATTGGCGATGCATTCGGTGGCCGTGACCACACGACCGTGTTGCACGCTTGTCGTAAGATTGCTCAGCTGCGTGAAGAGAGCCACGACATTAAAGAAGATTATTCGAACTTGATTCGTACCCTTTCTTCTTAATACACAGTATTCTTAACCTTAATAAGCAGAATCTTGGCCACGTACTATTACGCAGTGCCAATTAGACCGTAAGAGCAAGATATGAAATTTACCATTGAACGTAGTCACCTGATAAAGCCATTACAACAAGTATCTGGCGCACTCGGTGGCAGGCCAACGCTTCCAATTCTAGGAAACCTACTGATTAAAGTAGAAGATAACGTGTTGTCGATGACAGCGACGGATCTAGAAGTTGAATTGATCAGCCGTGTAACGCTTGAAGGTGATTTCGAAGCGGGCAGCATTACCGTACCTTCACGTAAGTTCCTAGATATTTGTCGTGGCTTGCCAGACAGCTCAGTGATTACCGTGGTATTGGATGGTGACCGTGTTCAGGTTCGTTCTGGTCGTAGCCGTTTCTCATTGGCAACATTACCTGCGGCAGATTTTCCAAACATTGAAGACTGGAGCAGTGAAGTTGAAGTGTCAGTGACACAAGCTGAATTGCGCGGTCTGATCGAGAAAACACAATTCTCAATGGCGAACCAAGACGTTCGTTACTACCTCAACGGTATGTTGTTTGAGATTGAAGGTTCTATCCTACGTAGTGTCGCAACTGATGGTCACCGTATGGCGGTATCACAAGCGCAACTGGGTGCCGATTTTGCTCAAAAGCAGATCATTGTTCCTCGTAAGGGGGTTCAAGAGCTAGTAAAGCTACTGGATGCACCTGAACAGCCAGTAACGCTGCAAATTGGTAACTCTAATGTGCGCGCTGAAGTGAACAACTATGTATTCACTTCTAAACTCGTTGATGGTCGTTTCCCTGATTATCGCCGCGTAATGCCGCAAAATACCACCAAGACATTAGAAGCTGGCTGTGATGAGTTACGTTCAGCGTTTTCTCGTGCTGCGATTCTTTCGAATGAAAAATTCCGTGGTGTTCGCGTTAATCTTGTAGATAGCGAGATGCGTATTACCGCGAACAACCCAGAGCAAGAAGAAGCGGAAGAAGTGTTAGACGTAACCTTTGATGGTGACGCACTAGAGATTGGCTTTAACGTAAGCTACGTATTGGATGTATTGAATACGCTGCGTTGTGAACAAGTTCGTATCTCAATGTCAGACGCGAATGCGAGTGCCTTGATTGAGAATGCACAAGATGACAGCGCGATGTACGTTGTTATGCCGATTCGTTTGTAAGCCGTGTTTGTTTATACATTATGTTTGCTTATCAACAACGTTTGTCTATCGAGCCGTGATTGAAGATTAATATGAAGACGTTATGCCTTTATCGCGCTTAATCGTAAAGCAGTTTAGAAATATTGAAGCCTGTGACATTCAACCGTCATCAGGCTTTAACTTTCTTATAGGGGCTAACGGAAGCGGCAAAACCAGTGTCCTTGAAGCGGTGTATCTGCTCGGACATGGTCGCTCGTTCAAAAGCTCCTTAACCGGTCGTATCATTCAAAATGAGTGTAGCGAACTGTTTGTCCATGGCCGTTTTATGACCTCGGATCAATTTGAGCTGCCAATTGGCATTAATAAGCAGCGCGATGGCACCACAGAGGTTAAAATAAGCGGTCAAACTGGGCAAAAATTGGCTCAGTTAGCTCAAGTCTTACCTTTGCAGTTGATTCACCCGGAAGGGTTTGATTTACTAACCGATGGACCTAAGCATCGCCGCGCATTCATTGATTGGGGAGTCTTCCATAGTGAGTCGGGTTTTTATGATGCTTGGGGCAGGGTAAAGCGCCTCAATAAACAGCGTAATGCATTATTGAAAACGGCGACGAACTATCGAGAGCTGAGCTATTGGGATCAAGAATTGGCCCGTTTAGCGGAAAGCATCAGCCAGTGGCGTGCCACTTACGTTGAACAACTAAAAGAAGTCGCTGAAGAAATCTGCGCGACCTTCTTACCTGAGTTTGAGATAAAGATTAACTATTATCGTGGCTGGGATAAAGACACCCCATACGCTGAGATTTTAGAAAAGAATTTTGAAAGGGATCAGCAGCTTGGTTACACCTTTAGTGGGCCAAACAAAGCGGATCTAAAGATAAAAGTGAACGGCACTCCAGTGGAAGATGTCTTGTCACGAGGTCAGTTGAAGTTGATGGTGTGCGCGTTGCGAGTAGCACAAGGGCAACACCTCACTCAAATGACAGGTAAGCAGTGCATCTATTTGATAGATGACTTCGCTTCCGAATTAGATAGCCAACGCCGAGCACGTCTTGCTGAGTGTTTAAAGGCGACCCAGGCTCAAGTTTTTGTAAGCTCTATTACCGCTGATCAGATTGCAGATATGCATGACGAAAATAGCAGGATGTTTCATGTGGAACATGGCAAAATAGAGCAAGGATAATTAGTCAGAGAGTAACTATGTCAGATAATTACGATTCATCGAGTATTAAAGTACTGAAGGGTCTGGATGCGGTACGTAAGCGTCCTGGAATGTACATTGGCGACACGGATGATGGTACCGGTCTGCACCACATGGTTTTTGAGGTGGTAGATAACTCTATTGATGAAGCACTCGCTGGTCACTGTAATGACATCATTGTAACTATCCACGAAGATAGTTCTGTGTCAGTAAGCGATGACGGCCGTGGTATTCCAACAGAATTGCACCCAGAAGAAAAAGTATCAGCAGCAGAAGTAATCATGACGGTTCTTCACGCTGGTGGTAAGTTCGATGATAACTCGTACAAAGTATCTGGTGGCTTGCACGGTGTTGGTGTTTCAGTAGTTAACGCACTTTCTAAGCAAGTTACTCTTACTATCCACCGCGGTGGCAAAATCCACACTCAAACATACTGCCACGGTGAGCCTCAAGCGCCACTAGCGGTTGTGGGTGATACGGACAAAACAGGTACAGAGATTCGTTTCTGGCCGAGTGAAGAAACCTTCACTAACATCGAGTTCCATTACGATATTTTAGCTAAGCGTCTACGCGAGCTATCATTCTTGAACTCAGGTGTATCAATTAAGCTAATTGATAAGCGCGAAGAAGACAAAATGGATCACTTCGAATACGAAGGCGGCATCCAAGCGTTTGTTGAACACCTTAATACCAACAAAACACCAATCATCCAAAAGATTTTCCACTTTGATTCAGAGCGTGATGACGGCATTACCGTTGAAGTTGCAATGCAGTGGAACGATGGTTACCAAGAAAACATCTACTGTTTCACCAACAACATCCCTCAACGCGATGGTGGTGCTCACTTAGCGGGTTTCCGTGCTGCATTAACGCGTACCTTGAACAGCTTCATGGATAAAGAAGGCTTTTCGAAGAAAGCGAAGACTTCAACATCAGGTGATGATGCTCGTGAAGGTTTGACGGCGATTGTTTCAGTGAAAGTGCCAGATCCTAAGTTCTCAAGCCAAACTAAAGACAAGCTGGTTTCTTCAGAAGTGAAGTCTGCCGTTGAGTCTACGATGGGTGAGAAGCTATCTGAGTTCCTAATTGAGAACCCAGGTGAAGCTAAAATCGTTTGTTCTAAAATTATCGATGCAGCGCGTGCTCGTGATGCAGCGCGTAAAGCTCGTGAGATGACTCGTCGTAAAGGCGCATTAGATTTAGCAGGTCTTCCAGGTAAACTAGCTGACTGTCAGGAAAAAGATCCTGCACAGTCTGAACTATATATTGTGGAAGGAGACTCTGCTGGCGGATCAGCTAAGCAGGGGCGTAACCGTAAGAACCAAGCAATCCTACCGCTTAAAGGTAAAATCCTTAACGTAGAGAAAGCGCGTTTCGATAAAATGCTGTCTTCTCAAGAAGTCGCAACGCTAATCACAGCCCTTGGTTGTGGTATTGGCCGTGATGAATACAACCCAGATAAACTGCGTTACCACAACATCATCATCATGACCGATGCCGATGTCGATGGTTCTCACATCCGTACTCTGCTACTGACGTTCTTCTACCGTCAAATGCCAGAGTTGATTGAACGTGGTTACATCTACATTGCTCAACCGCCACTTTACAAAGTGAAGAAGGGTAAGCAAGAGCAGTACATCAAAGATGAAGATGCGATGAACCAGTATCAAGTATCTTTGGCTTTAGACAATGCAGAACTGCACGTAAATCCTGAAGCACCTGCGTTTGCTGGTGAAGGCTTAGAGAAGCTTGTTCAGCAATACAATGCAGGCATCAAGCTAGTTGACCGTATGAGCCGCCGCTACCCACGCGCATTGGTTCACGAACTGATTTACGTTCCTCGCCTAACCGCTGAGCAGTGTCATGATGACGCGGTAGTTGAAGCTTGGGGTAAGCAGCTTGTAGAGCAGTTAAACGGTAAAGAAGCGGGTGCGAGCCAATATTCTCTTGAAGTTGAAAAACACGAAGAGCTAGGTTTAAGCGTTCCTAAGATTGTGGTTCGTACTCATGGTGTAACTCATGAGCACGTACTGAGCATTGACCTTATCAACTCGAAAGAGTTTGGCAAGCTAGCGGATCTTTCTGAAGCACTTGATGGCCTGATTGAAGAAGGTGCTTACATTAAGCGTGGCGAGCGTACTCAAGAAGTGTCTAGCTTCGTTGAAGCTCTGAACTGGTTAGTGAAAGAGTCTCGTCGTGGCCTGAGCCTACAACGATACAAAGGTCTAGGTGAGATGAACCCTGATCAGCTTTGGGAAACAACAATGGATCCTGAAACTCGTCGTATGATGCAAGTAACGATTGAAGATGCTGTTGGTGCTGATCTGTTGTTTACAACGTTGATGGGCGACCAAGTAGAACCGCGTCGTAACTTCATCGAAGAAAACGCACTTAAAGTAGCTAACCTAGACGTTTAGTACCTTTGATACTTCGCTCTTTCGCTTAATTTCTGTGTCAGAGGTGCTCACATACATTCGTATGCTCCGCGTCTCTTCTTTGAACTAAAACGAAATAGCTTCGTCTCAAAAAACTCAATATCTTATTGAAAAGACTGTCAGAAATGACGGTCTTTTTTTATTTTTAAGTGATTGAAAAATATTGGATTGGAAAAATAATTGAAAATAAACGCTTGAAACTGATTTGCTCAATCCACATATCTAGTTATGAAGAGGATGACTGTCTTGCTCTACAAGAGAAGAAACAGAACCTTCATAATCGTTGCTAGAGTATCGCTCAATAGAGGATAACTTTGGCAGCACACAATTTAAGAATTGATTCATTGTCATGTCCCAGAGTTGTCGCCAAACGAGGTGAAACCCGTGGAATGCGAATTGAATCCCTTAGCTGTTTACTGAATCATTCACAGGTTCGATCTCAGTAAAAATTACAGCTAAGACTATTGCTTACTAAAAGGATAGCATTATGAGAACTGTAGATTTCACTCCACTTTACCGCAACGCAATCGGCTTCGATCGTCTATTCAACATGATGGAATCGAACACGTCGAAAAATACTTCTGGCGGTTACCCTCCTTACAATATCGAGCAGAAAGACGAGAACAACTACCGTATTACTATGGCAGTCGCTGGTTTTGCAGATGATCAATTAGACCTTACTCAAAAAGAGAACATGCTAATTGTTAAAGGTGAGCGTAAAGCTGAAGCCGAGAAAACTTTCGTATACCAAGGTATTGCAGAGCGCGATTTCGAGCGTAAATTCCAACTGGCTGACTATGTAAAGGTGGTGGGCGCAAGCATGGAAAATGGTCTTCTTCACATCGACCTAGAACGTGAAATTCCAGAAGCGATGCAACCACGTAAGATTGCTATTAATGGTAATAGTCTTCTAGAAGGTTAAGCGTTATTAGCTCATTTGAGCTAATAAATATCGGGAAGTAAAAGTGAAAGAGCACCTCATGAGGTGCTCTTTTTTGTTTGTCCTATCACCGTCATTCCATAGAGGGAGGAACGACCGAGTAGGGAATCTCTATTTACTTTCGCTGTAAGCCTTTTTCACTTCTTCTGCAATAATATTAATGCCTTTCTGCATCGCCTCATCATCTTGCACATAGTTCATGCGTAGACATTGATGGGCATGATCCCACTCGTCTTCTTGGCCGATAAAGAAGTATTCACCCGGAACAATCAATACGCCACGAGCTTTGAGGCGGTCGTACAGCTCCATGGTGGTAATCGGCAGCTCATCAAACCATAGCCATAAGAAAATCGCACCTTCAGGCTTGTGGATACGGAAACGAGGGTCATCGATCGCTTCTTGTAAAAGCTCAACCGCACGTAGAGATTTGTCTTTATAGAAAGGTTTGATTACCTCGCTACTCAAGCGCAGTAAATCGCCTTTTTCAATCATGTGATTGGCAATTGCAGGGCCAACACTGTTTGGCGCTAAGCTAATGATGCCATTCATGTTGGTCAATGCTTGTGTTACTTCTTCACTCGCAATTACGATACCGCAACGCACACCCGGCAAACCAAGCTTAGATAAGCTCATGCACAGAATCGTATTTTCATTCCAGAATGGTTCGACATCTTCAAAGATGATGTTTGGAAACGGCAGGCCGTAAGCATTGTCGATCAGCAGTGGGATGTTGTTTTCACGCGCCAGCTTATCCAGTTTACGCACTTCTTCGTCGGTCAGTACGTTACCCGTTGGGTTGGTTGGACGAGAGGCGCAGATAGCGGCAACCGAGTCATCAACTTTTAGCTGTTCAAAATCGACGTGGTATTTGAACTGTCTGTTTTCAAGCAGCTCGATCTCTGGGTGGTAAGAGATAAAGATATCGTCGTCAATGCCTGCATCGCCATAACCGATGTATTCCGGTGCGATCGGCAGTAGGATTTTCTTGTGTGAACCGTCTGGCTGTTGACCCGCTAACAGGTTGAATAGGTAAAAGAAGCCGCTCTGACTGCCATTAGTCAGGCTGATGTTCTTCTCGCTGATGTCCCAGCCATAGGTCTCTTTTAGCATCGCCGCTAATGATTTAATGAAGCTGTCTTTACCTTGTGGACCATCGTAGTTGGCGAGGGCGGCAATGAGTTCTCCACTGGCGAGCATGTCGGCACTGGCTTGGTTAAAGTAATCGAGCATGGCTGGGATAGCGGCTGGGTTACCACCACCGAGCATGATTGCGCCAGGAGTGCGCAGGCCATCATTCAAATCATCCATTAAACGAGTGATTCCAGAGTATCGATTAAACTTTTCACCAAACTTAGAGAACTGCATTACTTATTTTACCTAATTCATTGTGATTGCTTGTTATGTGTCATTAAGGCAGACCTTATGTCTACCATCAGTGTGTTCCTTGAACATACCGCAATGTTTTTGCGACGCATAGCGCCAAATGCTCTAACACGAAAAAAACTTCTATAAAGTTTAACTAATGAGTGTCTGCTTTCTTATTGGACGAGTGTTTCGTGATCAAAAAAGGAGAAGCCTAAGCTTCTCCTTTTAATTTCTGCGGGTTATTTCAATCAGCGCTTACTTTGAGCCGGTATAAACGACTAATACCTTGTCATCTTGGTATTGTCGTTCGAACGCATAGTAGCCCTTGCTGTTGCGGATGATGTGCTTACCTTGGGCAACGGCAGGGTGGCGTTGGCGGAATTGGCCAAGGGTCTGCCAGTGTTCTAACAGTTGCGCTCGTTCGCCTGTGATTTGATCCCAAGGCATGTCTGAACGGGTGCCCTGCATCGGATCTGATCCTGTTGGGCCGAAATCACGAGCGATTTCATCACCGTAATAGATCTGAACTGCACCGGGAGCCAGCATTAATGCATTCGCTGCTTTGGCCTGTTGAGCAAAGTCACTGCCGTGCTGCGTCCAGAATAGCGAGGTGTCGTGAGACGATAGGTAACTCAACACGTTGAACTCGCTGTCATTGTTGATCTTGTCTGCGTAGCGCAGGTAGTCAGCATCGAGATCGGATAGACACTTAAGTGCTTTGGGGGCGATATCACTCTGGAATTCAAAGTTGATGATCGAATCAAACCCGTTAGCGAAATAGTCTGATTTCACTACGCTGTGTGCCCATACTTCACCCGTCATCCAGAATGGTAGGTCATCCAACGCTTTGTCTGGGTTGTTTTGCTTCCATTCTGCAAGCGCTTGGTTAGTGCTCTCTTTAAGCTCTGCCCACGCATCTAACTCAACGTGCTTGGCGGTATCAACCCTAAAGCCATCCACACCGTATTCGCGCACCCAATCAGACAACCAAGTGATCAGATGTTCACGAGGTGTTTTAAGTTCATCGGTCGCGCTGGTGGATTTGTTGCGATAGAAGTTCGGTAGCCCAGTGGTTTCTGTCGATTCTGTTTTGAAATCGGGCAGGTGCGCTAAAGACATGGTCAGGTTGTTATAACCCGGAGAATCATAAGCGCCGATATCGCTGCGTAGCCATGCTTTGCCCCACCACTTCTCCCACGCTTCTTTATCGCTGTAAGAGATGTAGTTGTTGAAGTAGTGCCAGTTTTGACCTTTAGCGGGTTGCCAGTCAGTCCAGTTTTCGCCAAGTGTTTTTGTTGCTTCTTCATCGGTGAGGTTGAGCTTACCAAAGTCGAACTCTTGCATGTCGGCAAGGGTAGCGTAACCAGTGTGGTTCATTACCACGTCCCAGACGACACGAATGCCTTTGCTATGCGCGGTATCGATGAAGGTTTTCAGCTCGTCTTCGGTACCCATGTTGTCATCAAGCTTGGTCCAATCTTGGTGGTAGTAACCATGGTAGCCATAATGCTTGAAATCACCTCTGTCACCACCGCCAACCCAGCCGTGGATCTGTTCTAACGGAGACGTTATCCAGATAGCATTAGCACCGAGTGATTCGATGTAATCGAGCTTTTCGGTTAAGCCTGCTAAATCGCCACCATGAAAGGTGCCGATTTCGTCTTGTCCGTCTTGGCTGCGACCGTAACTGTTGTCGTTGTCAGGGTTGCCGTTGTGGAAGCGGTCGGTCATCACGAAATAAACCGTGGCGTTATCCCAACTAAATTCAGCTTTGGTTTCGGGCTCAACCTTTTCTAGCAACAAGACACCTTGGCTATTTTCTGCTGGCTGCATGGTGACGCTGCCATTAGTTACTGTGGCTTGTTTGCCTGAAAGAGCGTCTCTTACCACGGTGCCATCATCAAAGGTTTGAGCAACGTCGATGGTCGTTGGCTCGTCACTAGGAATCGGACAAGCAAAACTTTGTACTTGTTGTTGCTTCGGCTTTATTTGAACCGTCAGCTCATTGGTTTGTGGGTTGAGCGTAAACTGATAGGTGTTAGCGCGAAAGACCTTGATATCTAATTCAGACTTCTCGGCGCAGTCGTCTAGGCGAAGGGGTTTATTGAATTTGATGCGGTTTTCTTCAGCCAGCGCATAGTTGGTGCCACAGGTATTTTTAGTATCGCTGATAGAGAAGGTATAGCTACCTTTAGCGAGTTCCTGTTCAGCGATAACAGTGCCTTTTCCTGTCGATTCAAATACGACAGTGTTGTTATCAATCGTCAGTAATAAGCTGTCATCACTGGTTTGGCTGCATGCGCTGAGTGCGAGTATTGAAAGCGCGAGTACTGTTTTTTTCATTGTTCCCTTCCCCTGAATAAACAGGTCAGTTATAGCAAACAATGCCCTCTACAGTCTGAGTGCTGATTCATTCAGTTAATCAATAACACCTCTACAAACAAATGCTTGGTTCACAAAAACAAAAAGGGAAGCTTTCGCTTCCCTTTGGGTGTTTACCTGTTGTTGCTCAGAACATGAATTAGAGCAACAGTCTCACTCGTGCTTATTTTTGCAGTAGAGAGATATCAGCAATCTGTAGGAACAGGTTACGTAGGTTGTTCAGTAGCGTTAGACGGTTCTTCTTAAGCGCTTCATCATCAGCCATAACCATTACGTTATCGAAGAATGCATCTACTGGTTCACGTAGATCGGCAAGCTTGCTTAGGGCTTCTTGGTAGTTGCCTGTTGCGAATGCTGGTTCTAGTGCTTCCGTCATGACTTCAACGTTCTCAGCCAGTGCTTTCTCTGCGTCTTCTTGAAGAAGAGTTAGGTCGATTTCTGCTGGTAGTTCGCCATCGAATTTCGCAAGGATGTTACCTACACGCTTGTTCGCTGCAGCTAGTGCTTCTGCTGCTTCCAGTTCACGGAAGTGAGAAACTGCTTTAACACGTTGGTCAAAGTCAGCAGGCTTAGTTGGACGACGTGCTAGTACCGCTTGGATGATATCAACGCTGAAACCAGCATCTTGGTACCATGCGCGGAAACGACCTAACATGAAGTCGATAACATCAGCTTCTACGTTGTCGTTAGTTAGCTTGTCGCCTAGTAGCCCTTTCGCTTTACCGATTAGATCGGTTAGGTCTAGGTTGTAGCCGTTTTCAACGATGATACGTAGCACACCGAGTGATGCACGACGTAGAGCGAATGGGTCAGAACCTTTTGGAGCTTGGCCAATACCGAAGATACCTACGATAGTGTCTAGCTTGTCTGCCATTGCTACTGCTGATGAAATACCAGTGCTTGGCAGTGTGTCACCCGCGAAACGAGGCATGTACTGCTCGTAAAGTGCTAGTGCTACTTGCTCGTCTTCACCATCGTGAGTCGCGTAGTGCATGCCCATCACACCTTGAGTATCCGTAAATTCGAATACCATTGATGTCATTAGGTCACACTTAGCCAGTAGGCCTGCACGCTTAGATTTCTCAACGTCAGCATCGATTTGCTCAGCAATGTAGCCAGCAAGTTCTGTGATGCGGTCTGTCTTGTCTTTGATCGTGCCCAGCTGCTTCTGGAAGATAGCTTGGTCTAGTTCAGCAAGACGGTCGATCAGCGGGCGCTTACGGTCTGTGTTGAAGAAGAACTCAGCATCAGCAAGACGTGGACGTACAACTTTCTCGTTACCTTCGATTACGTGACGAGGCTCTTTAGACTCGATGTTCGAAACGAAGATGAAGTTTGGCAGAAGGTTCTTATCAGCGTCATACACTGGGAAGTACTTCTGGTCGCCTTTCATGGTGTAAACCAATGCTTCAGAAGGCACTTTTAGGAACTCTTGCTCAAACTTAGCAGTAAGCACCACTGGCCATTCAACCAAAGAGGTAACTTCTTCAACAAGGTCATCTTCTAGGTCAGCAATACCGCCAACCGCGTCTGCTGCTTTTTTAGCATCAGCAAGAATGATCGCTTTACGCGCATCGTAATCTGCCATTACTTTACCGCGCTCTTCTAAGATCGCAGGGTATTGGTCAGCAGAGTCGATTGTGAACTCTTGTTCGCCCATGAAACGGTGGCCACGGATAGTACGAGCAGAAGCTACGCCTAGGATTTTGCCTTCAACAAGCTCATCACCTAGTAGTACTGTCAGTGTTTTCACTGGACGGATAAATTGAATGTCGGAGTTACCCCAGCGCATTGCTTTAGGAATTGGTAGGCCAGCGAGAGCTTTTGCAGCGATGTCCATCACCAATTCTTGAACAGGTTTGCCAGCTACTTCTTGTTTGAAAAGAAGCCACTCGCCTTTGTCTGTTTTCAGACGGTCAGCTTGCTCAACAGTGATACCGTTACCACGAGCCCAACCTTGTGCAGCTTTAGTCGCGTTGCCTTCAGCATCGAATGCGACAGAAATTGCAGGACCGCGCTTCTCAACTACTTTGTCTGCTTGGCCTTCAGCCAGTGCAGTCACTTTAAGTGCTAGACGACGAGGTGCTGCGTACCACTTGATGCCTTCGTGAGAAAGCTCAGCCGTTTTAAGACCCGCTTCAAAGTTAGAAGCAAAGGCTTCTGCTAGAGAACGAAGTGCCGTTGGTGGAAGCTCTTCCGTACCCAGTTCAATTAGAAAATTCTTCGCCATGATTATTTATCCTTCTTACACATTGGGAAGCCAAGCGCTTCACGTGACGCGTAGTACGCCTCTGCAACAGCTTTAGTCAGGTTGCGGATACGAAGGATGTAACGTTGACGCTCTGTTACAGAGATAGCTTTGCGCGCATCAAGAATGTTGAATGCGTGACCTGCTTTTAGAATGCGCTCGTAAGCTGGAAGCGGCAGTGGCTTCTCAAGCTCAAGTAGCTCTTTACACTCTTTTTCGCACTGGTCGAAGAAAGTGAATAGGAAATCTACGTCTGCGTGCTCGAAGTTGTATGTTGATTGCTCAACTTCGTTTTGGTGGAAGATGTCACCGTAAGTCACGTTAGAACCGTCTGGTGCTACATTCCATACAAGGTCGTAAACGGAGTCTACTTCTTGGATGTACATTGCTAGACGCTCGATACCGTAAGTGATCTCACCCGTTACAGGCTTACACTCAAGACCGCCAACTTGTTGGAAGTAAGTGAATTGAGTCACTTCCATACCGTTTAGCCATACTTCCCAACCAAGACCCCATGCGCCTAGCGTTGGGTTTTCCCAGTTGTCTTCTACGAAGCGAATATCGTGAACAAGTGGGTCGACACCAAGAACTTCAAGCGAGCCTAAGTACAACTCCTGGATGTTATCTGGAGAAGGTTTTAGGGCTACTTGGAATTGATAGTAGTGCTGCAGGCGGTTCGGGTTTTCACCGTAACGACCATCGGTCGGACGACGAGAAGGTTGAACGTATGCCGTAGACATTGGCTCTGGGCCAAGTGCACGTAGACATGTCATTGGGTGAGAGGTGCCAGCACCTACTTCCATATCTAGTGGTTGAACAATGGTACAACCGTTTTGTGCCCAGTAATCCTGCAGCGCGAGGATCATTCCCTGGAAGGTTTTGATATCGTATTTTTGCATAGTCAGGTTCGCGCGATTCTTTTAAATGAATGATAAAAATAACCTCTGAGTATACCGAGATATTGGTAAAGCGAGTAGGGGTAATCTTGTTTAATTAGTGGTCTAAAATATCGTTTAGTGGATTTTTTTGCCTTTAATGTTTGTTTTTCGGTACAAGTAGATATTTTGATAACTTTGACACTTGTGTTTGAAAGCATGGGTGATTAAAATCTCGCGGTCTTTGGGGAGTAGCTTGCTTATTCATATCCTATTGAATGAGTTCGTTCGTCAACATAATTGATGCAAAATCATCATGGCGTTCGAGGCAACCACCACCTTGGTGGCGCCTAGCAAGACCTTAGACAAGCATCGTGAACCGGGATGGGGCGCGAGGTTTGTCTTTGGTTAAATATAATAATCCTCATCCCAAATGAGCATGTCGTGAGCGTTTTAGCAATTTCAATTACAACTGTCGCCTTAGCCGAGATCGGTGATAAGACTCAGTTGCTATCCCTTTTATTAGCCAGTCGATATCGAAAACCGTTACCTATCATTGCGGCTATTTTCTTTGCCACCATTGCCAATCATGCCCTTGCTGCGTGGCTTGGGGTTGTGGTCGCCGATTATTTATCTCCCGAAGTGCTTAAGTGGGTGCTGGTGGTCAGTTTCATTGCGATGGCGGGTTGGATTCTGATTCCTGATAAATTAGACGATGATGAGCAGATCTCGAACCGAGGGCCGTTTGTCGCCAGTTTTATCGCTTTCTTCATTGCTGAGATCGGTGATAAGACTCAGATTGCAACATCGATTCTAGGGGCTCAATATTCGGATGCATTAACGTGGGTCATTCTCGGTACTACCATTGGTATGTTGTTGGCGAATGTGCCTGTGGTGATCATTGGTAAGCTATCAGCAGATAAGATGCCACTTGACCTGATTCGCAAGATCACAGCCTTGTTATTCGTGGGTTTGGCTATCGCAGCGGCTTTCTATTAAGCGGTAGTATTGAGTTTCATTATACTCAACCAGTGGAGTAATGTGTTGTAGGTCATACTCTTACAGTATTGTGGGGTTTATCGAGCAAATGGACATATAACTGTCATACTTGTCATGATATTTTAACCTTGTGAGTTAAGAACACGAGGGCATGATTATGTTGACGCGTTATATGGGTATTACTCCACAAAGCCAAAGTTATCTATTTACCTTTGGTCTTGCACTTACACTATTAGGCATGGTGTTGACGGACATGTGGCTACCAATGGTGGCTGGTTCGATGATCATGACTGGGCTTGCGGTAGAGGCTTGGATTCGGGTTGCGCATATTATTCCTATGCGAAAAGATATCCGAGAAATTCAGCATCAGCTTGAGCATCTGCAAAATAAATCTAGAAACGAATAAACAAAAAGCCGCTCGTACTCTGAGTTCTGTTGAAGAACATAAGGTACGAGCGGCTTTTTTGATGCTTGATATTTAGGTGAGGCTTATGCCTCCAACCCTTTTCTTATCAAATATTGGTAAGGCAAAGCTTCAGTCGCTTGGCCGACTAACTGATGATCCATAAAACGACAAAAGCTCGGAATATCGCGAGTTGTAGAAGGGTCGTCAGCTTTTACCAGTAACACATCGCCATCCTGCATGTTTCTAATTGTCTTCCTGACCATCATTACTGGCTCTGGGCAACGCAGGCCTTCAGCTTCTAAAGTGTGGGTTGCCAGTTCAGGTTTGAATGTCATGGTTTGTATCTCTATATCTATCTAACGAGTGAATAATACGTCTGCAGAAAAAATATGCAATAAGTGCTTGGCAAACAGAATCATTTCCTATAACTTAGTTTACAAGTTGATAACAACTTGTAACAAAGGCAACTAGCTAAGGAGTGGCGATGTTGACAGGATTAGATAGATTAACAATTTATTCAGTTCTCTGTTTTATTTCTTTTTGTGCGTTAGTACTACGCTCATCGACAGAGACCTCTCTAATGCCAATTTTTGGCATAGTAGCAACGATTATTGGTATTTGGGTAGAGATGCGCCGTTGGCAAGGCATAGCCGAGGAGCAAGAGCACTAACCCGAATACAACAAGCAAATTCCAATACGACAACATTCCGACACTATCCCCAGATTTTCTTGGGCTTCCCCGCGTAATTGCGGGATTTTTTTTATCTAAAGCATGCTATAAACAACTTAGTGACCAATGATAATTGTATACAGCTAGGTAAGTGGCGTGGAATTAGAAGACATCTATCGTAGAGACCTGAATTTACTGGTCGCCTTAAAGGTATTGATTGAAGAAGGAAGTGTAAGCCAGGCTGCGCTTCGTCTTAACCTAAGTCAATCGGCAACTAGCCGAGTATTAGGGCGCTTAAGAGAACTACTCAACGATCCCCTGTTTACACGTCAAGGTCAGCATCTTATTCCCACCAAAAAAGCACTCGAGATCAGCCAGCGCATTGATCAGCCTTTAGAATCATTCCGTCAGTTGCTTAGTCCGAGTGATTTCGATCCTTACTATTGCAGTGAGCGTTTTTTAATTGCGACCACTGACTACGCGATGCAAACCATCTTGCCTTATGCTCTGCCGAAGATTTATGAACAAGCTCCTAATATCTCTTTGGAGTTTGCTCCGTTGCAGCATGAGCATTTGTTTAAACAGCTCAGCACCGAACGTGTGGATATGGCGATTTGTCGCCCGAGTGGCAGCATTGCACCACTTCATCAAGAGGTCTTGGGGCCGGTTGGTGTGTCGTGTCTGTTATCTAAAAACCACCCGTTGGCGGATCAACCTTTAAGCCTTGAAGACTATGTTTCACTCCCGCATGCGATGATTGCGATCAGTGATGGTGTTAAGGCTTTATTAGACAACGCGTTAGCCAATCAACAGCCTCGCAAAATGGTGTTGCGTGCTTATCACCTTGAAGCTGCATTGGCGATTGTCGATAGAATGCCGTTGGTGATTACTGTACCTGCTGATTTGGCTTATTTGGTGGCTGAGCGTTATGACTTAGTCGTTAAACCGCTGCCATTCGAGTTTATGCCGTTTGATTACTCATTGATCTGGCACTCGCGCTGTGATTCTTCTGCCTCGCAACAATGGTTAAGAAGAGTGGTAAAAGAGGAGTGTGGTGAGTTGATCCAGAAGCGTATTGCGGATGTTGGCTTGGGTTAACTGAGATCTCGCTTTAGTTTACTCGATCCAAATGACAAAAATGCAAAAGGGCTGATTACTATCAGCCCTTTGTTATTCAGGGTTACGGAAGTTTAATTCACAATTACAGTTTAATAACTACGCGACCAGTAATTTGACCGTTAGTGATATCTTCTGCAGCTTGAATTGCGCCATCTAAAGACACTTCTTTAGTCGCTTGGCCGTAGAAAGACTCAGGTAGTAATTCAGCCAGTTGTTCCCACGCTTTAATACGTTTTTCACGAGGGCACATTACTGAATCCACACCTTGTAGGCGAACGTTACGCAGAATGAATGGCATTACTGTAGTTGGTAAATCAAAACCACCTGCTAGGCCACACATTGCAACCGCGCCGTTGTAATCAATTTGTGCCAATACTTTCGCAAGTACTTTGCTACCTACTGTATCGATAGCACCAGCCCACAGTTGTTTCTCAAGTGGTTTCGCTGGTTCTTCTAGTTCAGCACGCTCTACAATGCGTGTTGCACCTAGTGATTTTAGAAGCTCGCCATTTTCTGAAGCTCGGCCAGTAACCGCTGCTACTTTGTAGCCGAGTTGGTTTAGTAGCGTAATAGACACGCTGCCTACGCCGCCACTTGCACCCGTTACTAGGATTTCACCGTCTTCTGGTTTGATGCCTGCATCTACGATAGCTTGCACACAAAGCATTGCAGTGAAACCAGCTGTACCAATCGCCATGACTTTCTTAGCGTCAAGACCTGCAGGCATTGGCACTAACCAGTCACCATTTAGGCTCGCTTTCTCAGCCATACCGCCCCAGTGGCCTTCACCAACACCCCAACCCGTCAGAACAACTTCGTCGCCTGCTTTGTAGCGCGGGTCATCAGATTGTGAAACCACACCAGAAAGGTCGATACCAGGAACCATAGGGAAGTTGCGAACAATGCGCCCTTTACCTGTTATCGCCAAACCATCTTTGTAGTTCAAAGAAGAGTAGCTCACATCAACCTTCACGTTACCTTCTGGTAATTGAGACTCATCAATTTGAGAAACTGATGCGATAGTTTTTTTGTCTTCTTGGTTTAGTACAAGTGCTTTAAACATGATCTGCTCCGTAGGAGGAATATTAGGAAACTGAAGTAACTTTAGTTGAATCATCCGAGAAAAAATAATGAAACATCAACATTGAATCTATGCGTTCTATGCATACATGTCATTGGGTGCTTTTCTTTGACTAGACTTGCTGAACGAATCTGTACATGACGTTATAGTCAGATATAAAAAGTGCAGCTATATAAAGATAGCTGCACATAAGATTACCCGACAAGTTTTACAACCAAAGAGCGCTAAGGGCGTTCAAATACCGTTGCAATACCTTGGCCTAAACCAATACACATGGTCGCTAAGCCGTATTTCACGTCTTGTGCTTCCATTAGGTTGATTAGGGTTGTTGAGATACGAGAGCCAGAACAACCCAGTGGGTGACCGAGTGCAATCGCACCGCCGTTAAGGTTAACTTTCTCGTCAACTACATCCAATAGACCGAGATCTTTAGCACATGGAAGAGATTGAGCTGCAAACGCTTCGTTAAGCTCAATTACACCCATATCTTCAATGGTTAGGCCTGCACGCTTAAGAGCTTTTTGGGTGGCCGGTACTGGGCCGTAACCCATGATTGAAGGATCGCAGCCTGCGATAGCCATCGACTTCACGCGAGCGCGAATCTTAAGGCCAAGTGCGTTGGCTTTCTCTTCACTCATGATAAGCATTGCCGATGCACCATCAGACAGTGCTGATGAAGTACCTGCTGTTACCGTTCCGTTTGCTGGGTCGAATACAGGACGCAGCTGAGATAGACCTTCAACTGTTGTTTCTGGGCGAATAACTTCATCGTAATCCAGAGTGAACAGCGAGCCGTCTGCCGCGTGAGCTTCTGTTGGTAGGATTTCGTTTTTGAAGCGACCTTCTACTGTTGCAGCTTGTGCTCTAGCGTGTGAACGAGCGGCGAAGGCATCTTGGTCTTCACGGCTGATACCGTGCATTTTGCCTAGCATCTCAGCCGTTAGGCCCATCATACCCGCCGCTTTCGCTACGTGCTTAGACATGCCTGGGTGAAAATCAACACCGTGGTTCATTGGTACATGACCCATGTGTTCGACACCACCAATCAGGCAGATTTCAGCATCACCAACCATGATAGAGCGGGTTGCATCATGCAGAGCTTGCATAGATGAACCACATAAACGGTTCACCGTTACTGCACCAATCTCAATCGGTAGGCCAGCAAGTAAAGCGGCGTTACGAGCCACGTTGAAGCCTTGCTCTAGTGTTTGTTGCACACAACCCCAGTAAATGTCTTCAATCTCGACAGGGTTTACTTCTGGGTTGCGCTCTAAAATGCCTTTCATCAAATGTGCCGACAGATCTTCAGCACGAGTGTGACGGAAAGCTCCACCTTTGGAACGTCCCATTGGGGTACGAAGGCAATCAACAACAACTACATTATTCATTTTGCTATTCCTTTTCCAAATGTGGGTTACAGAGAACTGGCTTGTTGGCCGTCGTAAAAGCTTTCGCCTTTCGCTGCCATATCAAGCAATAGTTGAGGAACTTGGTACATTGCACCTAAGTCTTGGTAGCTCTTCGCCATTTCAACGAAGTTACCAATACCCACACTGTCTAAGTAGCGGAATACGCCGCCTCTGAATGGAGGGAAGCCTAAACCGTAAACCAGTGCCATATCCGCTTCTTGCGGTGTTGCGATGATGCCTTCTTCTAAACAAAGCACCACTTCATTGATCATAGGAATCATCACACGTTGGATAATTGTCTGGTCATCAAAGTCTTGTGGCTGTTGGCATACGTCAGCCAAGATAGGAAGAATGTCTTCAGAGAAGGTTTTCTTCGGGCGACCACGTTTGTCTACGCTGTACGTGTAGAAACCACTGCCGTTCTTCTGGCCGTATTTTTCAGCGACGTAAAGTGCGTCAATTGCATCACGGCCTTCTTTACCCATACGCTCTGGGAAACCTTGCGCCATTACTGCTTGTGCATGATGTGCTGTGTCTAAACCCACAACGTCTAGCAAGTAAGCAGGGCCCATTGGCCAACCGAACTTACGCTCCATGACTTTATCGATCTTCGTGAAGTCAGCACCGTCACGTAGCAACATGCTGAAACCGCCAAAGTAAGGGAAAAGTACACGGTTAACGAAGAAGCCTGGGCAGTCGTTAACAACGATAGGAGATTTACCCATCTTCGCTGCGTAAGCGACTACGCGATTAATGGTTTCTTCTGAAGTATGCTCGCCACGGATGATCTCAACCAGAGGCATACGGTGTACAGGGTTAAAGAAGTGCATGCCACAGAAGTTTTCTGGGCGTTTTAGAGATTTCGCTAACAGGTTGATCGGAATCGTTGAGGTGTTTGATGTAAGAACTGTGTCTTCACCCACCAAACCTTCCACTTCGCTTAATACTGCTGCTTTTACTTTAGGGTTTTCTACAACGGCTTCCACAATCACATCTGATTGTTCAACACCTGCATAATGCAGACTTGGAGTAATAGAAGACAGAATGCCTGCCATCTTGAATCCATCTAGGCGACCGCGTGATAAGCGTTTATTCAATAGCTTAGATGCTTCGTTCATGCCTAGATCCAGCGATGCTTGTGCGATGTCTTTCATCATCACAGGCACGCCTTTCAATGCTGATTGGTAAGCAATACCGCCGCCCATGATACCTGCGCCAAGTACGGCTGCACGCTCAGTTGCTTTGTTTGCTGACTTACCCGCTTGTTTCGCTAGGCCTTTGATGTACTGGTCATTCAAGAATAAGCCAACCAATGCTTTTGCTTCTTCCGATTTCGCTAGCTTAACGAAGTGCTTACGTTCGATGTCGAGTGCTGCATCGCGATCGCTACGTGCTGCTTCTTCAATCGCAATCACAGAAGTGATTGGCGCTGGGTAATGAGGTCCTGCTTTTTGAGCGACTAGGCCTTTAGCCATGGTAAAGCTCATCATCGCTTCTAGTTTGCTTAGTGAAAGTGCTGATGTTTTTTGTTTACGGCGTAGCTGCCAATCGAGTTTTTCATTGGCTGCCAGAGAAACGGTGTTGATCGCCGATTCTAATAACTGGTCTGTATCTACAATGGCATCTAGCAAGCCAACCTTAAGCGCTTCATCAGCACGGCATGCTTTGCCTTGAGTGATAATTTCCATTGCGCTGTCAGCACCGATAACACGAGGCAAGCGCACACAACCACCAAAGCCTGGCATTATGCCAAGTTTGGTTTCAGGTAGGCCAATGCTGGTGGTCTTGTCACCGATACGGAAATCGGTAGCCAGTACACATTCACAGCCGCCGCCAAGGGCATGGCCACGCATCATTGAAAGAGTTGGGACAGGAAGGTCTTCGAGCTTGCTGAAGATTGAATTCGCGAATCTTAACCATTCATCAAGTTCTGCTTCTGGCTTAGCGAATAGGCCAAGAAATTCAGTGATGTCTGCGCCTACAATGAACGCGTCTTTGTTTGAAGTTAAGATTAAACCACGTAATCCTGCGTGAGCATTAAGAGCGTCTAACGCTTTGTCTAGTGATTCTAAAGTAGCAAGGTCGAGTTTGTTTACAGAGGCCGGAGCGCAGAAGCTTAATTCCGCAATACCATCTTGTAATTCCTTTACCTGTAGGGTGTTAGCTTGGTAAATCATTGTCTATCTCCATGACATACAATCCACGATTGTTTGAGAGAATCTTGTTATCTTTCTATTATTGTAGAACACCTGGTAAGACCAGTTATTCTAGTCTGTACCTCTGCTTGGTGAATTTCAATACATTTTTTAAACAATTGTTTAACATTGTGCGATAGCACAGATCCTCTAACCCTTATTATTCACGCGTGATACACTTCGCCGCTCTTATTAATTAAGTTAACGATATGAATGAACAGCCCTATTTAATACCGTCTGCGTCGGCTCTGTTTGAAGAAGAGATAAAAAAGAGCGTCTTTATTACTCATCTTGCTCATACTTCAAGTGTAGAAGCTGCCAAACAGTTCGTAGAGCAGGTAAAAAAAGAGCATTCTTCAGCGCGACATAATTGTTGGGGTTTTGTGGCAGGGCGACCTGAAGATTCAATGCTTTGGGGTTTTAGCGATGATGGTGAACCCTCAGGTACAGCGGGTAAGCCGATCTTGGCACAACTGTCTGGTTCTGGTGTGGGTGAGTTAACGGCTGTGGTGACTCGTTATTCAGGTGGAATTAAGCTTGGAACGGGTGGTTTAGTTAAGGCCTATGGCGGAGGAGTGCAACAAGCTCTCAAGCTGCTTCAAACAATCGAGAAAAAAATAACCACAAAATTACGGCTAGAGTTAGACTATGGCTTTGTGCCAATTGCGCAATCCATCATGGCTCAGCATCAGGCTGTTGAAGTCCAAGCGGATTATGGTGTTCAAGTTGAGCTTATTATTGAAATAGAGCTCCTTCAGGTAGATTCGTTTACCCAAACCATGATCAATAAAAGCGGTGCCAAGGCACTGGTAACGAAAGTCAAAGACAACTAGGAAGTGTGAAGCATTTCGCTTCGTTCAATAGCTCATGCAATTTCGCTCAATTATTCGAATCGTCGGATTATTATTAGCACTTTTTAGTGTATCAATGCTCGCACCTGCGCTCGTCGCACTGATCTATAGAGATGGTGCGGGTGTGCCATTTGTGACGACTTTCTTCGTTCTATTATTTTGTGGAGCAACTTGCTGGTTTCCAAACCGACGCTATAAACATGAATTGAAGGCGCGAGATGGCTTTCTCATTGTGGTGTTGTTCTGGACGGTAATCGGCAGTGCAGGCGCATTGCCGTTTTTGATTGCGGATAATCCGAGCGTTTCCGTTACTGATGCCTTTTTTGAATCGTTTTCTGCATTAACGACGACAGGTGCAACGGTTATTGTTGGACTCGATGACCTACCTAAGGCAATTCTATTTTACCGCCAGTTCCTGCAATGGTTTGGTGGTATGGGTATCATCGTATTGGCGGTAGCCATCCTTCCTGTTCTGGGTATCGGTGGTATGCAGCTATATCGTGCTGAAATCCCGGGTCCAGTAAAAGATAGCAAGATGACTCCGCGTATTGCTGAAACGGCAAAAGCGCTTTGGTACATCTATCTCAGCTTAACTATTGCTTGTGCGGTGGCGTTTTGGCTTGCTGGCATGAGTTTCTTTGATGCAATCAGCCATAGTTTCTCAACCATTGCTATTGGTGGATTCTCGACTCACGATGCAAGTATGGGCTACTTCAATAGCCCTGCTATCAACATGATTACGGTCGTGTTCCTTCTTATATCTGCGTGTAACTATTCTCTTCACTTTGCGGCCTTTGCTTCTGGTGGTGTGCATCCTAAGTATTACTGGAAAGATCCTGAGTTCCGCGCCTTTATCTTTATTCAGGTCGTGCTGTTTTTAGTTTGTTTCTTGTTACTACTGAATCATCACTCTTACGATTCGTATTATGATGCTTTCGATCAAGCGTTGTTCCAGACAGTATCAATTTCAACAACCGCAGGCTTCACCACCACCGGTTTTTCTGAATGGCCGTTATTCTTACCTGTGCTGCTTTTGTTCTCTTCTTTTATAGGGGGTTGTGCAGGTTCAACGGGTGGTGGTATGAAAGTCATTCGAATATTACTACTTACCTTACAGGGTGCTCGTGAAATGAAGCGTCTTGTTCACCCGCGTGCTGTCTATACCATCAAGGTTGGTGGTTCGGCACTACCACAACGTGTCGTTGATGCGGTTTGGGGCTTCTTCTCTGCATACGCATTGGTTTTTGTGGTTTGTATGTTGGCTCTTATTGCTACGGGGATGGATGAGCTAAGCGCTTTCTCTGCTGTAGCGGCAACATTGAATAACCTTGGTCCAGGCTTAGGTGAAGTGGCAATGCACTTCGGCGATGTGAATGACAAGGCTAAATGGGTGTTGATCGTATCCATGCTGTTTGGCCGTTTAGAGATATTCACCTTATTAATTTTATTGACCCCTACGTTTTGGCGTAGCTAAGGACATATTGTGGCAAAAGCTCTATTTTTGTATTCAAGCCGTGAAGGGCAGACCAAGAAAATCTTGAACTATATAAAAGAAGAAATGAATGAGTTCGAATGTGAGCTTCAAGATCTGCACACCGTTAGTAATGTCGACTTTGCTCAATACGACCGAGTTTTGATTGGCGCATCTATTCGTTACGGCCACCTTAATAAGAAGCTATATCAGTTTATTGATGCCAACCTTGCTCAGTTGCAATCAAACAAGGTTGCTTTCTTTTGCGTTAACTTAACAGCTCGTAAAGAAGACCAAGGCAAAGATACTCCTGAAGGTAGCGCCTATATTAAGAAGTTCCTTCTTAAGTCCCCGTGGCAACCTACTTTGATCGGTGTGTTTGCTGGCGCCCTCTATTACCCTCGTTATAACTGGTTCGATAAAACCATGATTCGTTTCATTATGAATATGACAGGTGGAGAAACGGATACAACCAAGGAAGTTGAGTACACGAACTGGGAAAAAGTCTCTTTATTCTCTAAGAAACTGCAAGAGATGTAAGAGAAAAGCCTACTTTTGAGGCGTTTTGTGCTCTTTTTAATCGAACGAATAAAAAAACGAGAAAAACTTCAAAAAGGGCTTGCCAGTGTGATCGAAATCTCTATAATGC
>NZ_JAPNXR010000024.1:0-91114 GCF_030397615.1 Vibrio sp. 14N.309.X.WAT.E.F5
TATGCAGCGGATTGCAAATCCGTGGACCTCGGTTCGACTCCGGGAGGCGCCTCCACTATTCAAAGTTGAAAGGCCAGCAGAAATGCTGGCCTTTTTGCTATCTGAAATTCCATATCCTCACGATTCCTCGAAACTGCTGACGTTTACTATCTGTTATTGCACTTTAAGTTCCTTAATTCCTTAATTCCTTAATTCCTTAATTCTGAATAGGTCTAGTGGCTTCGTGACTCTCTTAGCCATTTAAATACTTTAAATATGTGGCCGGAGTAGGGCTGGTTTTGAGATAAAACTTAAATCAAGCTTTTCCATTTACGTGTCTGCCAAACTAACTGTTAATCGGGTGTGGTGTTTGTGAATAAAATAGACAGTTCGACGAGTATGCCGACTGAGGTTTTAGACATTAAGTTCTTCACATTTATACATAGTTACTCATGAACCTGTAACGCTTTCATGAGTTCTTACACTTCTCACGCCTTTAAATGAAAATGATTGTCATTTACTTACGTTATTGCTAACCTATTGTGAAAGTTTACAACCTACTTCCTAATGCGTTGAAGTGTATATAAAACCCCGCTAAACCCTACCAAACCTACGGTTATTCGTTTGCTTTGACTGATAATTAAGCAGATCTACCTCTTTTGTTCTACCCCTTTTGGGTAGTTCGATTTCGTAATTGATTTACATCATATTTTCATTTTCTTTCATAATTCATTATTCGTGTAGTTAAGAAATATATAACCTTCAGGAATTCTTATGAGCAAGATGAAGCTAGTCGTAATCGGTAACGGGATGGTAGGCCATCGCTATATCGAAGATTTAGTCGAGAAGACAGATGTCGCTAACATGGACATCACGGTGTTCTGTGAAGAGCCTCGCGTAGCCTATGATCGTGTACACCTTTCTTCTTATTTTTCACACCATACTGCGGACGAGCTTTCTTTAGTTAAAGAAGGCTTCTACGAGAAACACGGCATCAACATGCTGATCGGCGAACGTGCAATTAACGTTAACCGTGAGAAAAAGACTGTTTACTCAAGCACAGGTCGTGAAATTCAATACGACAAGCTTGTTCTTGCAACCGGTTCTTTCCCATTCGTTCCGCCAATCAAAGGTCACGAAGGTAAAGACTGTTTCGTTTACCGCACAATCGAAGATTTGAAAGCGATTGAAGCAACCGCTAAGAACTCAAAATCTGGTGTTGTTGTTGGTGGTGGTCTACTTGGCCTTGAAGCGGCAGGTGCACTTAAAGCACTTGGTGTAACCACACATGTTGTTGAGTTCGCTCCTAAGCTAATGGCTGAGCAACTTGACCAAGCGGGCGGTAACCAACTTCGTCAAAAAATCGAACGTATGGGCGTAAACGTTCATACAAGCAAAAACACGCTAGAAATTGCTCCTGAAGGCACTGAAGCTCGTAACGTGATGCGTTTTGCAGACGGAACTGAGCTAGAAACTGATTTCATCGTATTCTCTGCTGGTATTCGCCCACAAGACAAACTTGCTCGTCAAATGGGCCTAGGTATTGCACCTCGTGGCGGCATTGAGATTAACGATCACTGTCAAACGACAGACAAAGATGTTTACGCAATCGGTGAGTGTGCGTCTTGGAACCAAACGTTCTACGGCCTTGTTGCTCCTGGTTACAAAATGGCGACCGTTGCTGTTGACCACGTTGTTGGTAACGAAAGCACATTTGAAGGTGCCGACATGTCAGCGAAGCTGAAGCTTCTTGGCGTGAAAGTAGGTTCTATCGGTGATGCAAACGGTCGTACACCGGGTTGTAAGAGCTACGTTTACCAAAACGAAGAGTCTGAAGTTTACAAACGCATCATCGTTTCTGAAGATAACAAGAAGTTGCTTGGCGCCGTAATGGTCGGTGACACATCTGATTATGGCGATCTTCTACAGCTAATGCTGAATGAAATCGAGCTACCAGAACACCCAGATGCATTGATTCTTCCTGCTCACGCGGGTGCAGAGAAGCCAACACTTGGCGCGGATTCTTTACCGGAAACTGCCGTTATCTGTTCTTGTTTCGATGTAACGAAAGGCAAGATCGCTCAAGCGGTTGCTGAAGGTCACCACACCATTGGTGATATCAAAGCAGTCACTGGCGCAGGCACAGGTTGTGGTGGTTGTATCCCTCTTGTGACTTCAGTGCTAAACGCTGAACTTGCTAAAGCAGGCGTGGAAGTGAAGAACGACGTTTGTGAGCACTTTGCTTACTCTCGCCAAGAGCTTTTCCACCTAATTCGCATCGAAGAAATCAAAACATTCGATGAGCTACTAGAGAAATACGGTAAAGGCTACGGCTGTGAAGTATGTAAACCTCTAGCGGGTTCTATTCTTGCTTCTTGCTGGGGTGAACACATCCTTAAGCCTGAACTAGTGAAACTGCACGATACCAACGATAACTTTCTAGGTAACATTCAAAAAGACGGTACTTACTCGGTTATTCCTCGTATGGCGGGTGGTGAAGTAACACCTCAAGCACTTAGTGTTCTTGCGGATGTGGCGGCTGAATACAACCTGTACACCAAAATCACGGGTGCACAACGTATCGGTCTGTTTGGTGCTCAGAAAGATGACCTACCAGCAATCTGGAAGAAGTTAATCGCAGCAGGTTACGAAACGGGCCAAGCTTACGCAAAAGCACTTCGTATGGCTAAGACATGTGTTGGTTCAACTTGGTGTCGTTACGGTGTTCAAGATTCAGTTGGCCTAGGCGTGATGATCGAGAACCGTTACAAAGGCATCCGTACTCCTCATAAAATGAAGTTTGGTGTGTCGGGCTGTACTCGTGAGTGTGCTGAAGCTCAAGGTAAAGATTTAGGTATTATCGCGACTGACGCGGGTTGGAACATGTACGTGTGTGGTAACGGTGGTATGAAGCCTCGTCACGCAGACCTACTGGCAAGCGATCTAGACCAAGAAACACTGTTGAAATACATCGACCGTTTCATGATGTTCTACATCCGCACGGCTGCGCCACTGCAACGTACTTCGGTATGGATGGACAACCTAGAAGGTGGTGTTGACTACCTACGTGAAGTGATTGTTGATAACAAACTTGGCATCAACGACCAGCTTGAAGCTGACGTGGCTGGTCTAGTGGGTAACTTCGCTTGTGAGTGGACTGACACTATCAACGACGAAGCTCAACTTAAGCGCTTCTCACACTTCATCAATGCTGATGACCGTGATGAAAACGTTGTGTTTGTTGACGATGGCCGTGAACAACACCGCCCAGCAACATTCACAGAGAAACACCCGGAAGCGAAGGGCGACATCCTTCACGTTGAACTGGTTTAATTGGGAGACGACATCATGGCATTTACCAAAGTTTGTAAGATCGAAGATATTATTCCAGGTACCGGTGTTTGTGCATTGGTTGGTGGTGAGCAAGTTGCTATTTTCCGCCCAACTAAAGCCGAAGAAGTGTTCGCTATTAGTAATACTGACCCGTTTTTCCAATCAAACGTTTTATCTCGCGGTTTAACGGTTGAGCACAAAGGTGAGCTTTGGGTGGCGAGCCCACTTAAGAAGCAACGCTTTAACCTAGCAACAGGTGTCTGCATGGAAGACGAGAACTTCAGCGTGAAAGCGTATAAAGCTCGTATTACTAAAGGTGCTGTTGAAATCTCAGCATAATCGAATACGTAACAAGATTTGATAGTTCAAGGGTTCTAGTTCCCGACATTGCCTTAGTTCGGCAGCTAGAGCCTTTTCCTATCCAATTTTAACTTTTAATTTTAACTTTTTAAGGACAACCTTATGTCTCCTGATTTTAAACCAGCTGAATTCGTTCAAACGATGATCGATGTGGGTGAAGCGAAAACGAAAACAAGTACTCGCGATCTTCTTATTCGAAGCACAATGGCAGGCATCATTCTTTCTCTTGCTGTTGTTGTGGCAATTACGACTATCGTGCAAACAGGCATTGGTATTGTTGGCGCGCTTGTGTTCCCTGTGGGCTTCGTCATTCTAAGTGTTATGGGCTACGACCTAGTAACGGGTGTATTTGGCCTTGCTCCTTTAGCGAAATTCGATAACCGCCCAGGTGTGACTTGGGGTCGTGTTTTACGTTGTTGGGGTATTGTTGGCCTTGGTAACCTCATCGGTTCTCTAATCGTTGCGGTATTGGTTGCTATCTCATTAACGGGTAACTTCTCTTTAGATCCAAACGCAGTAGCACAAAAGTTCATTGCGGTTTCTACAGCTCGTAGCCTAGGTTTTGAAAACATGGGTATGGACGGATGGATCACGTGTTTCGTACGCGGTATCTTCTGTAACCTAATGGTATGTCTAGGCGTGATTGGTAACATGACAGCACGTACTGTGTCTGGTCGTGTAGCAATGATGTGGTTCCCAATCTTCATCTTCTTCGCACTAGTATTCGAGCATACAGTAGTAAACATGTTCCTATTCCCACTGGGTATGATTTTAGGCGCTGATTTCGGTATCGCGACATGGTTGAACTTCAACCTTATCCCTACAATCCTTGGTAACATCGTTGGTGGTTTGTTCTTAACATGTGTTCCTTTGTTCCTAACACACGCAAGAACAGCTCCTTCTCTAGGTGCTAAGTAATTCTGAATACGGTGAAACGTAATTTAGTATGAGATTAAGAGCCCCAACAACATGTTTGGGGCTTTTTTAGTTCGAAAACCCTTATATCATTGCGCAAATTACTCGCAATAGACTGTTTTGTTATAATTACTTCTATCTTCGTTAGTATTTAGACTGAATATTTAACTCAACACCTGATAGTCTAAGGGTTAAGGATTTGGATAAGTCATCATGAATACAGTGACTTATCACATAGATTGAAGCTTGAGATAAAACAAGCAAACCTTCGGAGCACAGCATGTCAGAAGTATCGTCATCGAATGTTAAAGAAGTAACCAAAGGATTGGTTTCATTAGTAGGAGCGGGCCCTGGAGACCCAGACTTACTTACCCTAAAAGCAGCACGTGTTATTCAACAGGCTGATGTGGTCGTTTATGACCGCTTAGTATCTAAAGATATTTTGGCAATGGCTAACGCCGATGCAGAAATGCTGTATGTGGGGAAAAAGCTCGACCATCACTGTGTACCACAAGATCAGATCAACCAACTGCTCGTGACTAAAGCGCAAGAAAATAAGCATGTTGTTCGTCTTAAAGGTGGTGATTCGTTTATCTTTGGTCGTGGTGGCGAAGAGTGTGAAACTCTGGCTGAAAATGGTGTGAAGTTCGAAGTTGTACCCGGCATCACTGCAGCGGCGGGCGCGACGGCTTACGCGGGCATTCCGCTAACACATAGAGATCACGCACAAAGCGTTCAATTCATTACTGGCCACCTTAAGAAAGATGGTGAAGATATTGATTGGCGTTCGCTTGCTCAGCACAACCACACGATTGTGTTCTACATGGGTCTGAAAGAGAGCCCGAACATTCAGAAAAATTTGCTTGATAACGGTATGCGAGCAGACATGCCGGTTGCAATTATTGAAAATGGTACGCGCCAAGAACAGAAAGTGTTCCGTGGTGGTTTGAGTGACTTAGCTAACCTTGCGAGTGTCGCAAAAAGCCCCGCGCTTATCGTTGTTGGAAGTGTTGCTCAGCTCCATGAAAAACTGGCTTGGTTTAACAAGCAAGCTTAAGTGATTGATGATCAAGCTTAGCTTGTTAGCTTGGTTGATGGTTAACCAAAGGCTTAGCTGACTAAGAATCAAATACTGCAGCGGCTGCCTTGTCGCTGCATTTCTTGTTTACGCATCGGCATCTCATCAATCAGGTTAGTGATCAGGTTCCAATCGGTTTTTCCGCTCCATCTGTGCTTCTCTTGTCCGTCTTTACCTATTAAAACAGCGGTATGCGACCCTTTTTCTATCTGATAGATGCTCGTTACTGCCTCTAGATTAAACTCCTCGTCAAGCCATATCGGTACGGTGTAGCCACTTTCTGCTATTACCATCACGACCACATCACGTTCGTCCAATTGACAGTTGTTTATCAGTACTTCATTGAGAAAAGCTTTAACGACAGAGTCTTCCGTTGGCGCGAAATAGATCACACTGCGATGAGGGAGTAATTTGGAATGGGAATAAGCTGGGTAGGCGTGTAACGAGTTGACTGACAGAATCATAAACATAACCGCGCTTGTTACTAGAGATTTCAGTGATTTGGATAATGCTTTGGCTAACGCTGCACAGCAACGTGGCAACACTGAGCCGTTGCTGTCGCTGCGAAGACATGATCTGATTATTTGTCGGTACTGCATGTTCCACCTTCCTTGATAAACTCAAACAAGCTCTGAATTAAACTAATAACAACTACGTTAAGCATAGCTAATGAGTTCATTTTTATTAAAGAAAGCGGCTCGCATTTTAGAGTTGAATAGAATAGGGTATACGGAAAATCTAAAGGTATGAATTTATGGAAAACATAGCAATTTTGGTCGACGTTCAGAACGTTTACTATACAACGCGTGACAGATACCGTTCTAACTTCGACTATAACCAGTTTTGGTATGTTGCCACGGAAGGGCGTAACGTGGTTGAAGCCAATGCTTACGCGATCTCTAGCCATGATCCAAAACAGCGTCAATTCCACCACATCCTTCGTGGTGTTGGCTTTAACGTAAAGTTAAAACCGTTTATTCAGCGTCGTGATGGGAGCGCAAAGGGGGATTGGGATGTCGGTATCGCGTTAGATGCGATAGAACTTGCTGAGACAGTTGATACCATTGTTTTAGTCTCTGGTGACGGGGATTTCGAAATCCTTGTTGAGCGAATCAAAGAACGATTTGGTAAGCCAGTCGAAGTGTATGGTGTACCGGGGTTAACTGCTCAAAATCTTATCGATTCTGCCTCAAAATTTGTACCGATTGAAAAAGATTTCTTACTATAGGGTAAATCTCGCATTTTATAATTGAAATCAATAATAACGATAATTAAAATGCAAACTATTATTATTTATCGGTTTGTATGATGTCGCGCGTTTTAGTTGTTGATGATGATATTCAGTTATGTGAATTGTTGGGTGAAGTCTTAGAAAATGAAGGGTATCACGTTGATACCGTTCATTGTGGCGAGTCTGCGCTTGAGTTCATTCAGTCTCACCCTGTTGATTTAGTGTTACTCGATGTAATGCTACCTAACCTAAGCGGTATTCAAGTTGCTAGGCGAATTTGTCAGCGCTTTGCTACCCCCATTCTTATGCTAACTGCTCTTAACGACGATGCCTCGATGCTCGACGGATATCAAGCGGGAGCCGACCAATACATCGCCAAACCTTTCAATGTTCCTGAACTGCTGACCCGCATTAAGGTGATCTTGCGCCGAGTTGGCTTTGAGCGTCAGAGACAGTCTTTAGCTTCATCTAACCATGGTTTGTGTGAACAACTTTCTCGTTTACCACTAACCGGCACTGAAAAAGATCTGCTTGATTACTTGGTCAAAAATGACGGTATCGTCGTATCGAAATCTGACCTTCAAATCCATGTGCTTAAGAAAGAGCTTTGTCCTTTCGATCGTAATTTAGATATGCATATCAGTAATATACGTCGAAAATTGGTTCAGGCCGGTTTGTCAAAGCAACATATCAAAACTGTTCGGGGTAAAGGCTATAGTTACCTAGAGTCGGTAGGGGTATGAGTAAAAAATTTCTGCGTTGCCCTGATTTTATTGCCAAGCGTAAGGATGGCTTAACGTTTCAATTATTCAGCTATCTGACGGTGATCCTAGTAAGCATCTTGATCCTTCAAGGTGTGGCGGAACGAGCGCTGATGAAAGCCTTATTGAAGGTACCTGAATCGGTAAAGTCTGAGATGCTCGACCTTGCTTATCAAGCCAATGTGCTGATTGAGGAAGGGGACATGGATGAGTTAGCCGACTGGGGTAATGCTCAAGGTTACTATCTGTTTGTTATCGATGAGAATAATCGACCCATTACTCATCGACATATGCACCCGCACTTTGAATTCAAATTGAAGTACTTGCGAACCTTGGATCATCAGTTGAGCGATCGCGTCAGTAAGCCTATCTTCGGTTTGCCACTGAATAATGGCAACACGTTAGTCATTCAACTACCGCACCAGTTTCATCCGGCTAAATCCTTTGCGCCATATTCCTACATGCTGAAAGCCGTGATTGCATTGGTCGTACTGTCGCTGTTCTCCATTATTATGGCAAAAAGCCTGCAGCAACCTCTGGATCGTTTAAGGGAGGCGAGTCGAAGATTAGCGCAAGGGGATTTCTCGGTGAGTGTTGTGTCTGAGCTTGATTCAACCACGCGTGAATTCAACGAACTTGCCCATGATTTTGATCATATGACTCGTGAGATTAAGTCACTGGCAGAAAAGCAGCGCCGTTTGATTCGTGATGTGTCCCATGAGCTACGAACGCCATTGGCAAGGCAAAATCTCGCCTTACATCTTTTGCGCAGCAAGGTCGATGATAAGAGCATTAGCTTGCTTGAGCGAATGGAAAGCGAAACTGAAGAGATGAATAAGCTGGTGGGGGAAATCCTTGAATTCAGCCGCCTTGAAACGTCTCGTTATGACTCCAAGTTAAGCTTGATGCATCTTGAGCATTACTGTTCGATGCTCATCGCACAGATGCAAAACGACTTGAAGCCGAATCAAACCTTAGTGGGCGATTTAGAGACGCCGACATCAATGGTTCATGTTGATGAGAGGTTGCTTCTCAGAGTGATTGGTAATTTGGTCGGTAACGCAATTAAATACGCTGGTGAGAATGCTCATGTTGTCGTGACGACTTACGAATTGTTAACCGACAAACGTTACAGTGTCATATCTGTAGAAGATGACGGTGATGGCATTCCTGATAATAAGATTGCAGGTATATTCGACCCGTTTACTCGCATAGAGTCAGCGCGCGATAAACAGTCTGGTGGTTACGGGTTAGGCCTCGCGATTGTTAAAGAAGCGATGGGTGTGATGAATGGGCAGGTTACTGCTGAGAATAGAGACGGTGGGGGGCTTAGAGTGAACCTTATGTTCCCAATCGTCGATTAGCTTTCTGTTTTTATCTGTCGTGTGCGCTATAGATAACGATGACTGAAAGCGTGCTGAGAAACATTGCTTAGAAATATAACTAGGAAATATAGCTTAGATACATAGCCCAATAAAAAACGCCACTGCAGATACAGTGGCGTTTTTGTTTACACGCTTTTCATTATCAGCTAAGGCATAGCCATTAATTACGCCTCAGCTTGAAGATAAGAAGCTAGATTATGCCTGTTGGCGTGCTAGCTTAACTTCTTCTTCTTTCTCACCAGCTGCTGGGTCATTGAAGCGAGACTCATCAAGAGAACCTTCAGACTTAGCGACGATGATAGTTACGGCACTATCACCTGTGATGTTTACAGCGGTACGAATCATATCAAGAAGGCGGTCAACACCCATGATTAGAGCAATACCTTCAAGCGGTAGACCAACTTGGTTCAATACCATCGCTAGCATAACAAGACCAACACCAGGAACACCTGCAGTACCAACAGACGCCAATGTCGCTGTTAGGATAACCATTAGGTAATCACCCATAGTCAGGTCGATGTTGTAAGCTTGTGCGATAAACGCAGTTGCAACACCTTGCATGATAGCTGTGCCATCCATGTTCACTGTTGCACCTAGTGGTACTGTGAATGAAGCGACTTTGTTGTCTACGCCCATGCGGTTTTTGGCTGTTTCCATTGTCACTGGAATCGTTGCGTTCGAAGAGGCAGTTGAAAACGCAAACATGATTGCATCTTCCATCTTACGTAAGAACGTAATCGGGCTTAGGCCTGTGAATCCTTTGAGCATCGCACTGTAGGTAACCAAACCGTGTAGAAGTAGGGTACCTGCAAGCACTAAGAAGTATTCTGCTAGGTTCCAAATTGCGCTTAAACCAAGGCCAGAGAACAGCTTCGCCATCAAGAAGAACACACCGTAAGGTGCAAGGTTCATCAGAAGAGCGACAAGCTTCATGATCACTTCGTTCAAGTCAGAGAAAACCGCGGCGATACGCTCCCCAGGTTTACCCGCTGCACTGATTGCAATACCAAACAACACAGCAAATACGATAACTTGCAGCGTTTTACCCTCGGCCATCGCCTGAATAGGGTTGGTTGGGAACATGTCGATGATTACTTGGCCCAAAGAAGGGGCATCAGCTGATTTGAAAGAGCTCGCAGCAGTAAGATCCGCACCAGCTCCAGGTTGGAACAGGTTACCGATAGTAAGTGCTAGAGTGATAGCAACGGCTGTAGTACCGATATAAAGTGCAAGCGTTTTGCCACCCATACGGCCAAGAGTTGATAAATCTTTAAGAGAGCTTGTACCGCACACTAGTGAAACGAAGACTAGAGGTACAACAAGCATTTTTAAACTGGCGACAAAAATCTGTCCGCCTACTTCAAAGAGTCCGTTAACGATGTAGTTGTTAACAAATCCGCTGTCTGCAAAAAGGGATTGAATGGCAAATCCCGTTAATATGCCCACGACCATACCGAGGATAACTCGACCAGTTAGAGACATAGGTTTCTTGGTATTCATTTAGAACACTCCTTATTATTTATAACTTTGATACCTTTTCAAAGTGAGCAGGAGATTAGCAGTCGGTTGTTCAAATCGAAAAACAAAAAATGAGTTTGAAATTATAGATGTGATCACAATCACTGATAATTGTGTAAATTAAACAAATCAAAACAAAATAATTCACCATTCATTTACATTTATCGAGGGTTTTATACATAAAACCGTCATTTCAAAGGTAGTAAATAAGACAAGACAATTTTCTTATCGATCGTCATATCTTAAATAGACCAAGCAAATAACGGTGTTTCATAATATTCGAGGATAACTGCGAGGTTTTTTATTCAAACGAGCTGTAAATATCTGTATCGAATTGGATTTGTGGAATCTGTTAAAACCACTAGATAAGCGCCTTTACAAAGCTTTACGAATGCAAAGAATGTAAATTTAATGCAAATGGTAATAGTTATCACTTATATTCACTCCCGAAATGATTAGTGGTACCGGAAACGGTTCAACGAGTACATCGAATAAATAAAAAGTGCTCGAATAAAAGAATAAAGCGGAGTAAAGGACATGTTTTCAAAGAGCCCATTGGCTTTAGTGATCGGCGCAGTATTAGCTTCACCAGCAGTATTGGCAGAAACAGTAAAAACAGACGAGCACATGGTTGTTGAAGGTCGCGACTACGGTTATAAAGCCGACACGAACACAACAGCAATGCGCATGGAGGCGACTCAATTAGAGACTCCGGGACAAGTTTCAGTAATCGATGAGCAAATCATCGATGAACAGCGTGCTACAACGCTAGGTGACGTTCTTAAGAATGACGCGAGTATAAGTGCTGGTGGTACAAGTCGTAACCGTGAGCGTTTTTCTCTTCGTGGTTTTTCAGTACAGAGCTCTTCGGGCTTTCTTAAAAATGGCCAGCAGCATTGGTCTCACTACCGTCAACCAATCGAACTTCTAGAGCGTGTTGAAGTACTTAAAGGGCCATCAGGTCTACTTTACGGTATTTCTGCGCCAGGTGGTTTGATCAACATGGTAAGCAAGAAGCCAACTTACGATACACAAGTAAGTCTTAGCCAAGACATCGGCTCTAATGATCACACTCGTACTACTCTAGATGTGAGCGGCGCATTAAACGATGCTGAAACTTTACGCGGCCGCGCTATTCTATCTAAAGAAAGTTACGGTTCTTGGAGAACATACGGTGACGGTACTGAACCACAAACAGAACGTTTTGTGGGCGGTGTATTCGTTGATTATGATGTAACTGAAGACGTCACGGTTTCTGTTCATTACGATAAAACTAACGACGAAGGCAGTGTGGATTCTGGTGCCCTATACACTCTAGACGGTAACCGAGTTGGTAGCGACAAGCACATCTGGGATGCACAATGGTCACAGATTGAAAACGATGTTGAGAATGTAGGTTTTGATATTGCCGCTAACCTGACTGACACATGGTCTTTAAAAACAGGTTTCAACTACCAAGATTTCGAACGTATTGATATGGAAAGCTATCCGAGCTTTTCAAATATGAATCCTGATGGTTCGGGTACCGTGACTCAAGGCGGTAACTACCGTCATGACAAATGGCGTTTCAGAACGGCTTACGTAGATCTAACAACAACCGCTGATCTTGCTGGCACAGAGCACCAACTATTATTCGGCGCTAACTGGTTAGGCTACAGCTATTATCGTGGTATGGATCGCTTCAGCAGCGGTGAATACGCACCAGATGCAACGGTACCAGCACCGTCAGTGGGTCCAACATCGTTAGGTAAGATGAGCACTTACGATACATGGGGCTTCTACATTCAAGACTTGATTACTATTAATGACGAATGGCAAGTTCTTGCGGGCGCTCGTTTCGACCGTAAAGTAAGTGATGGCGTTGCAGAAGAAAACGTAGCACCTAAGCTTGGCGTGATTTACCACCCGGCATCAAACGGTAGCATTTACGCTTCTTACTCTGAAAGCTTTGAACCACAAGGTGTTGTCTCTAGCGGTAGCCGTAATTACACGAACGATGGCGAACTTCTTGATGCTGCGACAGGTGTATCTTACGAAGTCGGTACTAAGTGGGAACTGATGGACGAGCGTCTATTCGTTTCAGGTGCGGTATTTGATATTACCCAAGAAAACATCTCGATGGATGTAGAAGACACTTCATCAGGTGATTGGACGAAAACACAAGGTGGCGAACAAGTTCACCGTGGTGCTGAGTTAGCCGCGCAAGGCTTTATCTCTGAAAAATTCTCTATGTCTGGTTCTGCAATGTACTTAGATGCTGAAATCACTAACCACGAAACATACGAAGGTAACCGTCCAGTCGACGTACCTGAGTTTGCAGCAAGCGTTTGGTCTACTTACGCAGCAACCAACGAAGTTGATGTAAACCTAGGTCTTATCTACGAAGGTTCTCGTTACGGTGATAGCGCGAACACATTCAAGAAAGACGGCTACGCTCGTGTAGATATGGGTGCTGCATACACACTTAAGTACGACGACTCTCTTGATTTCGTAGCGCGTCTAACAGTTGAGAATGTACTGGATAAAGAATACCTAGCGGGTGGCGGTTCAACTTCTTCAAAACATCAATTTGCAGAAGACGTAGTCATTGGCGAAGGTCGTAACTACATGGCGACTTTGCAGGTAAAATACTAATTTGTTAGTAGGGTACTATTACTAGCATAAATACTAAGGGGAAAGTTTCGGCTTTCCCCTTTCGTGATTCTGCTATTTAGTAAAATATCCCTAGTAATGTGAGTGACTTTTAATGATAATGAGACTGCTTATCAATAAAATTCATTTGACCTTCTTCTTATAGTAAATGACTACAATTATGAATCTTTTAAAAACTAGCCTAGCACTTGCGATCAGTTTGGTTGCAACGTCTTCGATGGCAAACAGCTTGGATCAAGCTCAATCAATTCAAAACAAGACCAATAACGCGTCGGCTTCGAGCCAAAAGGTTATTGATAAAAGCTCACAAGCGACTTTAATGCTGCAAGCTGAGATTGAGCGTCTGCAAGAAGAAGTTAAAAACCTAGAAATCTATCATGACCATCTTGCCGCATTAGTAGAAAGCCAAGATAAAGAGTCTGAAAGCTACCTAGCGCAAATCGACGAAATTAAACTGACACGTCAAGGCGTTGTGCCTTTGATGTATAAAATGATCGATGGCCTTCAAGAAACCATTGAAAACGATCTTCCGTTCAAAAGGCAGAGTCGCCTGAGTCGCGTAGAAAAGTTGAGAGCGATGATGACGCGCGCTGATGTCAGTGATGCTGAAAAATATCGACGAATCCTAGAGGCGTATCAAATTGAAGTTGATTACGGTATCAAGCTCAGTTCTTACGCTAGCCGTGTCGAGATAAGTAAAGACAAAGTACTTGAAGTTGACGTTTTACATCTTGGACGTATTTCATTGGTCGCTCGTAACTTAAACGGCACTCAATATTGGTCTTGGGATCAAAATAGTTCGCAATGGCAAGAACTTGATTCTTCGATGAAATCTGAGCTTGATAAAGCCTTCGATATTGCTAATAAGCAAGCGTCACCTAGTTTGATTACTTTACCTGTTTCTTTAACTGTTGCGGAGGTTAAGTAATGAACTTAAAGCCATTATCAGCATTGCTTTGTATTACTTCAATTTCATTTTCTGCTTTCTCAGCTTCTGATACGACTGCTCAGTTAGTTAACAAGGCTAAATCAGAGAATCGCACTCAAGCTTCCCACAATGTTGTCCGTGAAGCGGATTTCAAAAAGACAGAACAAGAGCTGAAAGCGATCAAAGCACAGCTTGATGCGAAACGTACATCGGTTCAAAACGCGACAGATGTTCTTACTCAAACCTTTAGTGATAATGAAAATAAGCTGGCGCGTTTAGAAGAAAAACTGCGCTTAGAGACAGGCAGTTTAGGTGAGTTGTTTGGCGTTGTTAGACAAAATGCGAAAGAACTCGATCATGAAATATCTGACACCGTCACTAATGTCGATCGAGCTGCTTACACTGAAACTGTTTATGACATCGTTGACGCTAAATCGTTGCCATCGATGCCTCAATTAACAGGCCTTTGGCTAAGCATGATGGAGCAAATCCAAGCAAGCTCAGAGATAAGCAAATCGACCGTTTCTCTTGTTAATAATGAGGGAGTAACTGAAAGCGCGGAGGTTTATCGCCTAGGCTCTATTGGTTTGGTTGCAGAACCAGGTTACGTATGGTGGGATTCCAAGCACCAAGATGCGATTGTTTATCTAAAACAGCCATCAAATGGTCCAACACTGGAATCGCTTTCTTCACTTGCGAATGGCGAAGTATCTAATGTTATTGTCGATCCTTCTCGTGGATTCATGCTTGAACAACTAGCGCTAACCCCAAGCCTAGCTGACCGCCTTCAAGCGGGTGGTGTGGTTGGTAAAGTGATTCTTGGATTATTGGCTATTGGCCTAATCATCGCATTGGTTCGTGGTATTTCTCTTGCTATCGCTCGTCAGAAGATTCGCGCACAACTTAAGAACCCTGAACAACCGGGTAATAACCCGCTTGGTCGTGTTCTTGCAGTTTACAACAAAGAGCAAAACCAAACGGTTGAAGCACTGGAGCTGCGTCTTTTAGAAGCCGTCGTTGATGAACAGACTCATTTAGAGAAAGGTTTATCGATGCTAAAACTTCTAGCAGCACTCGCACCAATGTTGGGTCTTTTAGGTACAGTAACCGGCATGATCGAAACATTCCAAGTGATCACACAGTTTGGTAATGGTGACCCTAAAGTGATGGCTGGTGGTATTTCGATGGCGCTTGTAACAACGGTACTTGGCCTAGTTGCTGCAATGCCATTGCTATTGGCACATAACATTCTTAGCACTCAGTCAGAGAACATTCGTAATATTCTTGAGAAGCAGGGTATTGGCCTTGTTGCTGAGCAGGCAGAAAAAACAGTTGAATCAAAAGCTGTCGTTTCACCAGTTGGGACTGCTGCGTAATGGATATTTTGTCGGGTTCTCTATTACCAGCGAGTTGGTTAACGAGTGACTGGCTGCTGTCTTTATCAAGCTTTATGGAGCAGGGCGGTTTCGTCCTGTGGTGGCTAGCGGCTGTTGTCCTAGTGTATTGGGTGCTTGTGGTAGAACGCGTGCTTTATCTTGCGTTCTATTTTCCAAAGCAACGCCAAGCTTGGATTGCAAAGTGGCATGAAAGAGAAGATCACTCTTCTTGGCATGCTAAAGCCATTCGTGAAGGTTGGTTAGGCCAAGCGAGTATCTTACTTAACCAAAACTTGAATTTTATTAAGCTGTTAGTCGCTATTTGTCCGATGTTGGGCTTGTTAGGCACCGTAACCGGTATGATCTCTGTTTTTGATGTCATGGCGACTCAAGGAAGCAGCGACCCTAAATTGATGGCTTCAGGTATCTCGTTGGCAACGCTGCCAACCATGGCGGGTATGGTTGCGGCACTAGCGGGCATGTTTGTTCACGCTCGCTTAGCGAAAGTGTGTAACCGCTTAGAATTGAAATTAGAAAAATCTTTAAGGAGTCAACGATGAGACTCGGTCGACGTCATTCTAAAAACGAAGAGGCTCAAATAGACCTTACTTCGATGCTTGATATTGTATTTATCATGCTTATTTTCTTTATTGTGACCAGTTCATTTGTTCGTGAATCAGGGGTTGAAGTCAATCGCCCACAAGCTTCTAACGTAGTAAGCCAAAAGGATGCGGGCATCTTTGTGGCGATTACTTCTGCGAATGACATTTTCATTGATAAGCGTGTTGTTGATGTTGAACGTGTTCAAGCGACATTAGAACATTTATTGCTAGAACAACCTGATGCTTCTTTGGTTATTCAAGCGGATGAGCACGCTTACAACGGTACGGTTGTTAAAGTGATGGACGCCGCTAAAGGTGCCGGTGTTAAAAACATTGTGCTTGCTGCTGAAAAGCGATGATCTTGGAGGATCTTCATAAATGATTCGCCTATTTCTTGCTTTACCGCTAGCGGGGGCATTGGGTCTAGCGCTGTTTTCTTTCATGGCTTGGATGGTTGATAATGGCCACCAGCGTTCACCAGACAACAGTGAGACGTTAAGTTTCAACATGGTGATGGTTGAAGCTGAACAAGAAGTCCAGAGAAGACAACGCGCAGTTCCTGAACAGCCAGAAATGCCAGAACCACCACCAGAAGCACAAACGTCTCAGTCACAAGCTGAAGTCACGCCTCTGAATTCGATGTCTTCACTGCCGTCATTGGATTTGAATACATCGGTTGATGGCCTAGCGATTAACGCACCGACATTCTCTGATTTTGGATCAAACCAACAGGCAATGCCTCTGTATCGAGTTGAACCTCGTTACCCAGCAAAAGCGCTTAAGCGTGGCGCTGAAGGCCATGTGATTATGTCTTTTACCATCGATGAAACGGGGCGCCCGGTTGACATTCAAGTCACTGACGCAAACCCACGTCGTATGTTTGAACGTGAAGCGATGAGAGCACTTAAAAAATGGAAGTATCAACCGAAAGTCGTCGATGGAAAAGCGATAGCTCAGGTTGGTCAAACCGTGAAACTAGAGTTTAAGTTGGCAAAATGATGAAACAGATATGGATATTAGTGGGCTTGTTGTTAATGCCCCTTACAACACAAGCAAAAGAGCTAACTCAATATACTGCTATTCGTGTTCAAAAGGCGCACAAGCTTGCTCAAGATGAACAGGTTAAGCAGGCGATTGACGTACTTGCAGGCTTGGAGCTTTCTAAAGGCTACGATAAAGCGTACGTAGCTCGCATGCTTGGTGTGTTTTACTGGCAAGATGGTAAAACCGACACGGCAATTAAGCAGCTTACTTATGCGGTCGACAGTAATTTACTGGTGGATGAACAGGCTTGGGTAACGAAACGCATGCTTGCTGATCTATTACTAAACGATCAGCAGTTTAAAAAAGCGCTTCCGCACTATTACGAGTTAGTAAAAACTGCGCCAGAAAAGGAAAAGAAAGACACGCTTTGGATGCGAATTGCACAAGCTGAATATCAAATTGAAAACTGGTCAAAAGTACTGGTGGCCATTGGTAATCGCGACAAGTTCAATTCAAAACAAGAGCTATCACCTTTATCGCTAAAATTGGGTGCTCAGCTACAGTTAAAGCAGTGGAAACAGTCTATTCCGACACTGGAAAGCCTGATTGAACTTCAACCAGAGAAAGATAACTGGTGGCGTCAACTGGTTGGTATTCAGCTAAGATTAGAACGTAATCGTGATGCATTGAACACGTTAGCGCTGGCTGATCTACAAGGTGTTGAGCTGAAAAACTCAGATCGACGCTTGTTAGCACAGCTTTACGCGAAACGCGGCATTCCAGAACGCGCAGCACAAGAAATTAGCAAGCTAGATGATGCGAGCAGCGACGTTCAACTTCTAGCAGAGCAAGCAACCTACTGGCAGCTAGCGAAAGAGTGGGACAATGCGATTGAAGTGTGGACGTTAGCGTCTAAAAAAGACACTCAATATCATTGGAATGTGGCTCAACTATTGGTTCAGCAAGGTTACTACGACCGAGCGCTGGTTGTTTTAGACAAAGTGAAAGACAAAAACAAACAGGCTGACGTTGCATTAGCAAAAGTGCGCTCATGGTATAAGTTAAAGAACCTAGACAACGCGCTTGCTCAAGCTAAGCGTGCTAACAACATTGAACCCTCCTCTGAAGCGAAAGGTTGGATTAAGTATCTGACTCAGCTAAGAACTGTGAGTGATAACGGAAACGTCTAACTGCTCATAGCAAACAGAAGACAAGAAGCTGCACATAAGAAATACGAAAAGCAAAGGGTGTCATTTGATGGTTCAAATGACACCCTTTTTCAATTTGTCTCATAATTTAGTCGGCTAGAGTCCATCTAGTTTTATTGTAGTGTTGATCGATTACGGATCGCACATCGCCCCACTAGACGTTGCACTTTTAATTATTCCATTGCTGTCAGCGATCCAGTTAATAGTGCAATCACGAGAAGGGTTTTTAAAAGCGTACAGAGTGCTACCATCCTCTAATGTTTTTTGAGTCTCTTTCCATGCAAACGTTCGTGATTCCCAAAAGCTGATAGGCCGTGAGCGTTCGGTTAGGTAGCGTTCTTGTACTTCGGCTATGTCTGAACCTATGTACTTCTGGATATGTTCTTCCGTGCTGGCCACTTGGCTACTGCACGCTGTTATTAGCACAGCAAAAACCAAAACAACAATAATACGCATGTCAAAATCCCTTTAAGCTTATTTAGCTCTCTTTCGTCGGTTGTTGATTCTACTTGTTGGCAACGTACATCCACTGACGAATTTATTGTTTGTTGATCTTTAAAGTGAACCAATCGCCGAATAGTCCCAATTCTCAATCGTTAAAGCCACTATTGCTACCTTAAACTAATCTCAATCAAGCATGTTGAGATTGAGATTTTTTGAGGCTTGAGCTTGTTATCAGTTAGCTCAAATACAACTTATCGATTGCCTCTAATACAAGTTAGCAAGAATATGCAAACAGTTCGATTAATTCCCATGTAATGTTATGTAAATTTCCTTACGCTGCTCGGCAAACGTAAACAATGTAAATTGAATGCCAATACGAATGATTATCAACTAAATTGTCGCCATAAAATTTATAGGTATTGGTTTGTATGTCGTTAAAAAGTAGGGCGGTTCAATCATGGGCTCGTCGACTTCATGTTTATATTTCAATGGCGCTTCTGTTCGTTGTTCTTTTCTTCTCAGTGACAGGTATCACCCTTAATCGACCTGAGTTATTTGAATCAACACAACCCAATATCCAACGGTCTACGTTAACGCTTCCTACAAGTTTATTTTCAATCCAAGACGGGCGATTAAAAGCCGATGAAAAGGCCTTTGAAACGTTTCTGTTTGAAGAAGCCAACCTATCTGGCGTTCCTTCAGGTTTAGACATCTACGCAGAGATTGAAGGCGGTGAGTTACTCATCGGTGAAGTGTCTATGGACTTCAAAGGACCAGGCTACAACGCTTCTGTGTTCGTTGACGTGACGTCTGAAATGGTGGAAGTCGAAACCACCAATTACGGCGTTATCGCACTGTTGAACGACCTACACAAAGGGCGTAATAGCGGTGAAGTTTGGAAATGGTTTATCGATATCACTGCGCTACTGATGATCTTCTTTGTGCTTACTGGCGTGTGCTTACTGTTACCTAAGAAAAAAACGCTCAATACCTCCATTAAATGGACGGTATTTGGGTCTGCAATCTCACTTGCTATCTATTTTGTCGCCGTACCTTAACCCTCCATTAGGTTGATGAGTCTGCTTGATGAATCAGCTTGAAGAGCGAACTAAAGGTTAAACGGATTTAAAAGGTTGTTAAACATGAAAAAAATGAACTGGAGCAAGGCGCTTCTTGCTTTATCTCTTTTGCCAAGCCTAGGTATGGCACAAGCGATCCCTGATACGGCAAAACTTGATGTGAACTTTAAGCTTCCAAAGATTGATACCTCTATGTACGCGCGTCCTTATGTGGCGGTGTGGGTAGAGAACAGCGAACGAAAGTCAGTGAAAACCATTGAGCTGTGGGTCGGTAAAGATGAATGGCTTAAAGATTTACGTAGCTGGTGGAGAAAAGTGGGACGTTACGACCGTGAACTCGTTGACGCTGTGACATCCGCAACGCGCCCAGCTGGCCAGTACCGTTTCGTTTGGGATGGTAAGAGCGATGATGGTCAAACTCTAGAACAGGGCGAGTACACGGTTCATATCGAAGTGGTTCGCGAACACGGTGGCCGTAATTACCTTCGTCAAAAAGTATCACTAACGGATACAAATGCTTCCTATGAGCTAAAGGCAACGGAAGAGACGGGTGAAATCACTCTGAACTACATCGCTAAATAGTAAGTGCGAATAGTAACTAGTAAGTACGAACTAAAACCAAGCTGAACAGAATAGACAGTGGTCATCGTAGGCTCAGATAGAGCGACACGGCTAACAATTATAAATAATGGAATTGAACATGATGAAACAGACAAAAATTAAGGCACTTGCACTAGCAGGTGTTATGGCGTTCGGACTAGCAGCAACGACTACAGCGCAAGCTCACCCGCGTTGGATCCTGCCGTCTCATTTTACCGTGTCTAAAGAAGGTGGTGACTGGCTAACGTTCGACGTGACTGCGTCTCATGGTACGTTCGTTTTCGATAAGCCAGCAGGCAGTGAAAACGCTCATGTCATCATGCCAGACGGTCGCAGCGAGCGTCCTAACTTTGTTATTCGTGGTAAACGTCGTTCAATCTTTGATTTCTACTTCGAAGAAGAAGGTACGCACAAAGTTGCGATAAACAATGAGCCTTCTTACTACACGCAATACAAAGCGGGTCGTCGTGACACAGTGAAATGGGTCAAAGCAAACAAAGCGGAACGTGATTCAGTTCTTCCTGAAAAATCGCGTGACGTGGTAACACAAATCAGTTTCACCCGTGCAGAAAGCTACATCACAGTGGGTAAGCCATCGGATTCAGTATTTAAGATTGAAGGCAAGCTACTTGAAATGAAGCCAGTCACGCACCCTTCAGACATCATTGAAGGTGAACCGGTGACTTTCCAATTCTTCTACAACGGTGAAATCCAGAAAGACGTGAAAGCGGAGATCACTCGTGAAGGCACACTTTACCGTAACCACCAAGAGCAGATTGATGTTGTGAGTGACGAGAACGGTGAAATTACCTTCACTCCAGACGTAGCGGGTCGTTACGTAATGAAAGCGAACTACAAAGGTGAGTTGATTGACAACCCGCTGGCTGACAAAGCAAGCGCGAACGTTCACCTAACGTTCGAAGCACTGCTTCAATAATCTGTGATATCAGGGCTCGATCCCTGATTAAGCAACCAAAAATCTTAAGGGCTCATTTGAGCCCTTTATCGCTCAGTTTACTTCTGAGAATTTGCACTGTGGCTAGGGTACGAACCATGACAATAAAAACAAAACTAAAATCGATAATGACTCCATGCTTGGCACTGGGACTTGGTTTCGCTGCATTACCTGCGCAAGCACACTTTCCACTGATGAGTTGCTGGTTTGAAGGCAAAACCGTGGCCTGTGAAGCGGGTTATTCTGATGGCAGTAAAGCGATTGATTACGCGGTTGAGATGTACGATTACGAAGACAACTTGATTGCAAAAGAGATGACGGATAAGCGTTCTATCGTCGAATTCCCAAATCCTGACACTGAGTTTTACCTTGTATTCGATTCAGGCCACGAGTTTCCTGTTGAAGTCGACGTTGTTGAGATCAGCGAAAAATGATGATTCAAGGCGTACGTGCTGATACGGGTGGCAGAGAAGGTAAATGGGTAGGGCTGATCATTGTATTCATCCTGAGCTTTGCCACGCTCGCGATCCCATTTCATCAGGCAGAATCCCACGTGAAAGCGGTACTTGATCATCAAATTCTGGTGACCGATGTTGAACAAGAAAACTTGGCGATGCTATCAGAGCTACGTTTGGCGCATGAAGAGATTCGCGACCTGCGTATGGACTCAGACGGCGAATGGCCAAGTGTTATGTCACTTAAAGATGAATGGGTCGCGCCTTTTGTTGAAGACCAGAGTTGGAAGCGCAAAGGTTCTCATACTTGGTTATTGGACGAGCGTGGTTACTACTTTTCTACGCCAAGTGAACACGCTACATCAAGCGAATATGCTGCACAAAGCGAACATGGCTTTGCAGACTCGTTTATTTTAAACGCGAACAGTGTCTCTCCTGAAATCTGGATCTACTTCGGTGGTGTAGCAAAACAGCCTACTCGATTTGATGAAAATACACTGGAATCAGCAGGTTGGAAATTGGTGGTGAATGAGTCAGAAGTTGCTGATCAGCATGATGCTTCTTCTCATTAAACAATCCGGTTTACAAAAATGCTCACTAATAATAAGAGATTTACTATGCGAATTATGACTCTATTGATGTCGTTATTGGCGGTGTTAATGACACCCAATGCATTGGCAAAAGAATACAAGATCGATAGCGACAAGCTGACGATTGGCATAACCCTTCAGCCTTATTACAGCTACGTAAAAGCGGTGGTCGGTGACAAAGTGAACATCCTTCCATTGGTTGATGCTGGCTTTAATCCGCATAACTACTTGCCACAACCGAATGATTTAAAGCGATTGAGCCAGATGGATGCGATCGTGGTAAACGGTATTGGTCACGATGACTTCGCGCTTAAGGTGATTTCAGCCGCGCAACGTGATGACTTAGTGGTTATCGAAGCAAACAAAGAAGTGCCTTTGCTTCCTGCATTAGGCCAGTCTGTTGGTCAAGGTGCTGTGAACCCGCATACGTTTGTTGGGCTCTCGACAACGATTCAAAAGGTTTACACTATCGCGAGCGAAGTCTCTAAGCTCGACCCTGACAATGCGGCGTTTTATCGTAAGAACGCGCGTAAATACGCCAAGCAATTTCGCTTTATGAAGCGCGATGCGATGTTGTCATTAGGCGAACTCGATACATCAGGCATGAAGGTTGCTACCACCCACAATGCGTATGGTTACATCCTTCAAGAGTTTGGTGTAGATGTGGCGGCGGTAATTGAGCCGGCACACGGTGTTGAACCAAGTGCTAGCCAACTGCAAGAGACGATCGAAAAGATCCGCGCGTCGGGTATTGATGTTCTGTTCTATGAGCTCAACATGCCAAACCGTTTTGTTGACACCATTGAAGCGGAAACGGGCGTTCAGCTTTACCGTTTCTCTCATATGACGCACGGCGAATATGAAGACGACAAAGTCGCAGTTGAAATGAAGAAGAACCTAGAGACGTTAATCGAAGCAATGAAGTTTGCGGCGGCGAACCAAGCTAAAAGCGGGAACGCATAATGCTAGGTCCATCAATTTCAATCAATCAACTTGGTCTGCAATACGACAACAACGTCATTCTTGACGATATCTCATTAGAACTTAAAGCAGGTCAGTGCCATGTGATCATGGGGCCAAACGGCGGAGGTAAAACCTCTTTGCTGCGTTCTGTTCTTGGTTTGACGCCTTTCTCTGGGCAAATCAATATTCATTGGCCAGAAAAGCCGAGTATTGGTTACGTACCTCAAAAAGCGACCTTCGAATCGAGCTTACCCCTGACGGTAATGGATTTCGTACTGCTTAACCAAACTCGAATTCCGCTATTTTGGCGTCGTAAGTCTAAGCAGTTGGATCTCGCATTAGCGCAATTGGAGCGTGTGGGAATGGCGACTCGTAGCGACCGCCGTATGGGTCAGTTATCGGGTGGCGAGCAGCAACGTGTGTTGTTTGCACAAGCGCTATTGGATAACCCAAGTTTGTTGGTGTTGGATGAACCTACGACTGGCATGGATGAGCAGGGCGTTCGTTATCTTGAATCTCTGATTCGTGAATGTGTTGATGAAGGTCGTACGATTCTTGCCGTTCACCACGATGTAACCGCAGTACGTCGCCTTGAAGCGAATGTACATGTTGTGAATCGATTCTTAGTTGATAGTGGCCCACATGAACAAGTGCTGCACCCAAGCAAAATTGAGAGCCTGTTCCAGCACTACAGCAGTGGCTCTGCCATGACCAAATCGAAGGAGGTTGCGTAATGGATTGGTTACGACAACTTGCCATTAGTGGTGTGGAAGCGGGCTGGTTATCAGACAGTTTCATGTATGCCTTTATGGTGAATGCTCTTGTTGCAGCGTTATTGCTTGGTCCTCTGTTAGGTGGCCTTGGTACTTTGGTGATTGCCAAGCGTTTGGCTTTCTTCTCAGAAGCCGTTGGTCACGCAGCATTAACCGGCATCGCTATCGGTGTTTTGCTTGGCGAGCCACCAGAAAACCCAATTATTGGTCTGTTTAGCTTCTGTATGATCTTCGCGCTGTTGCTTCACTTTGTAAGAAATAGAACCAACGTACCATACGATACCTTAGTCGGTGTGTTTCTAGCGCTAGCGTTGGCAGTAGGTGCGGCGTTATTGATGTACGTTGCTCGTAAGATCAACATCCACATGCTTGAAAACGTATTGTTTGGCTCGATTCTTACCGTAACAGACCAAGACTTAGCGATTCTTGCAGGCAGCTGCGCGATCATCATCTTGCTCTTGATACCGACGTTCAACCGCATTCTCTTGACTTGTATCAGCCCTGATATTGCCAAGGTTCGTGGTTACAACACCAGTTTCTACGACTACCTGTTTGTCATGATGATCACTCTAGTGACAATTGCAGCCGTAAAGATCGTGGGCGCGGTTTTAGTGGGTGCGTTATTGCTGATTCCAGGTGCGACCGCTCGATTGCTGACTAAACGCATGGGCAGCTTTGTTTTACTGTCTGCGTTACTGGCAACCATCGCGTGTTTGGTGGGAACGGTATTACCGATGGAACTTAAACTTCCAGTGCCATCAGGCGCTTCAATCATCATCGTTTCTGCAACGTTTTTCCTAGCAGCAACGCTATACCGAATTGTAAGAAAGGCATAATCATGACCTCTTTAATGAATCGTATTTCAAGTTCAGTGAAGGCAACGACTCAAGCTGGCGCACTAAGTAGCCTATTGTTGGCTGGCTCAATGGTGTCTATCAGCGCTAATGCCGAGGATATCCTCACCAGTACGCCTGTGACTTATGCCTTGGCGACAGAGCTAACCAAAGGCACCGACATTACGACCGAATACCTACCACCAAAACGCTACGGCATTGATCGTTTGCCTAACTGGTTTGGTACTAAGGGCTCAAGTAAGGTGCTTAAGTCAGGTGAAAAGGCGACCGTTGCAGTAACACTGTCATCGATCTGGCAAGCTGACCCTACGTTTGTATACGCAAGGCAGGGCAACATCCGTTTGGTAGAGGTGGATGCGGCTCAAGCGATTACTCCACGCGCACAAGGTGTCGCTGCGCTGACGTTATCGAGTGGTGATGTGTCTAAGTTCGCGTGGTTAAACCCAACTAACTTAACGCGCATGGCGGCAATTGTGGCTGACGACTTTAAGTTATTGTGGCCAACGCAAGCAGAGACGATTGATAGCAACCTACAACGTGTGATGTTGGATGTTCGTGAACTGATCAACAAGCAGCAAGCAGTATTGCTAGATAACGACGTAGATTCAGTATTGCTGCTTTCAGAAAGCTTGGAAGATTTCGCCTCTGGTAGTCAGCTGTTTGTTGAAGAGCGTATGTTTAAAGCAGAACTGGAATGGACAGAGGAAGATAAAGCGAAGCTTAAAGCGATGTTTTCAGAGGACGACGCGCTATGGTTAGTCACAGCGAAAAAGCCTACGACTTTGATTAAGTCACTGGTGCCTAATGAGCGGATTCTTGTTGTTGACTCGGTAGACCGTTGGGGAAGAGCAGGGATTAATGCAAAAGCGCCGTTCGCACGTTGGGAAGTTAAACCATTCAAAGGTTAATTGAATAGCTAAGTCGCTAGGTTAATAAGGTAGGATCAAAAAAGCAGCCCAAATAGAGGCTGCTTTTTTCGTTCTTGTCTAATGGCTTTGTTCGGAGAGCTAGACAAGAGTACTGCGAGTTTACGATTTACTCTGCAGCTTTTGTCTCTTCAGTTTCGATACCAGCTTCTTCAGATTCAGTAGTTACTTCTACAGATCCTTCTGCTTGTTCTAGAGCGGCTTTCGCTTGCTCTTCAGCTTCCATTTTTGCGCGATCAGCTTTAGAAATATAGCGAGGCTTGTTGCTACCATGCAGTTTAGAATTCGCCTGTTTCTGTCTTTTCTTTAGAATTTGATTGATTTTTTTCTTACGGTTCATTGCTGCATAGCCTTGTATTTAGTTTATGCGGTGGAGGATAATCATTTTAGATCTAGAACTCAATATTTACATGGTATTCAGCAAGGAAAATATCACTATGCAGGCAGTCGAGACCGCTCGTTTACGATTAAGAATGATCACACCTCAAGATGCGGCGTTTATCCAGCGATTATATAGCTCAGAAGATTTCCTGCGTTACATCGGAGACAAGGAGAACACTGATACTGACAAGGCTGTTGAATACATCGAAAACAACATTCTCAAAATGCATCAAGAGAAAGGTGTGTGCTTATTGGTGGTTGAAATTAAAGATTCCTCAACGCCAATTGGAGTATGCGGATTAATCAAACGAGATAACTTAGAGTCTCATGACATCGGCTATGGTTTTGTCCCTGAAGTCTATGGCCAAGGTTTTGCATTGGAAGCGGCACAAGCGATAATGGAACAAGCTAAGCATAATGCTGATATCGATCATTTAGTTGCCATCACAACCTCTGATAACATTCGAAGTATCGCACTACTGACTAAGTTAGGTTTCGTGTTCGAACGAGTTGAAGAGACGATTAATGAAAGCGTCAATCTCAACCTGTACGGTCTCTCATTAGGTAATTAATCATGTTCCAACATAACAACATTCTACAAGGCGAACTCACAACGGAGTACAAAACCGTTATTGCGATGGTGCACATCTACTGTAAAGATCACCACGGTGCGGTTCGTCAGAATAACGCGTTATGTGAAGAGTGTGAGCAACTGTTGCGTTATGCAGAGACACGACTTGATAGATGCCCTTATGGCGAAGCAAAGCCGACCTGTAATAAGTGTCCGATTCATTGCTATAAACCTGACCCGAAAGAGCAGATGCGTTTAGTGATGCGCTATGCAGGGCCAAGAATGCTACTTAAGCATCCGATTTTAGCGATCAGGCATTTGATTCATGAGAAACGGAAAGTGCCAGAGAAGCCACTGCCGAATGTGTCTAATCGACATATCCGAATGAACAAGAAGTAACTGGCGCTTTAAATCAGTTACTGACGAAACGAAAAAAGGTCTGATTTCTCAGACCTTTTGATTTTATATCGATGTCTTAACCTAGAACGTAAGAGATTACGCCGCTTGAGGCTCTTCGTAGGTAACCGTCAGGTTATTGATCCAGCGTCGGCTCAAGTATCGGTGTGAACAGATGGCCAGTTTCACCGCTTCTTCTACCAACATCAGACCATAGATGTATTTGAAATCCCATCCAGCGACAAATGCGCCGTAAACACACACTGGAATGCCAACCATCCACATAGCGATGAAATCCATGCGTAGGCAGAATGCATTGTCACCACCAGCACGAATAATTCCGTTGATGATTACCATGTTTAGCATGCGAATTACGACAGCAAAGCACATGATCATCATTGCTGGCGCGGCGAGTGGGTATAGTTTCTCGTTTGTTAAGTTAAGCCAACTCAATACGTGCTCTTTGCCTAGGAAGAGGAGAAGGCCGACAACTGCACCAAATCCAATTACTGCCTTTATGAACGTTAGGCCCATGCTCATCGCGTCATCAAATTCATCACGGCCCAGCGAATGGCCAAGCAATACTGAACACGCTACCGAAATACCAAAAAATATTGAGTAACACAGCGATTCGAACGGCGCGAGCATCGAGAAAACCGCCAGCTCTGTTGTGCCCATGTGACCGAAGATCATTTGGTATGCCATAGTACCCATTGCCCACAACACGGCATTCATGGTTAGCGGCAATGCAATACGTCGGTAAGACAGCCACAGTGACGGACGATGTGGTGAGCTTGGAGTGGTTAACAGCCAATGTTTACGCATACGCATGTAGCTATACATCAAGCCCACTTGAATCAATCGCGCTAAGGTTGTCGCCAATGCCGCACCCGCAACGCCCATTGCTGGAATGCCGAAAACTCCTTTAATTAGAATGAAGTTAAGTGCAATGTTGAGTGCAATGGTAACACCACCTAACAATAGTGGTGTTACAGTGTCACCTGATGAGCGCATACTTGCTTCTACCACGACCACAATATGAGTCAGCAGCAGAACAGGGAAGCCATACCAAAGGTAAGTTGCACCAAGTTCAATGACAGTTTGATCGCTGGTTTGCAACATCATTAAAAACTGGGATCCAAGAGTGATGATTGCAGTGACAGGCAGCAGAATTTTTAATCCAAATACCATTGCGATAGATGACACGGTACGCGCACTTTTTCGGTCATTCTTTCCCCAGTATTGAGCGACTAATGTTCCGTTTGCTGAGGCCAACCCTGCCATAATCATAATAGCAACGAAGTGCCATTTTGATGCAATTCCCACAGCCGCCGCTGCTTCCATGCCAAAATCACTGACCATTAATACGTCAGCAAGGGCAAGAATAGCAACCAGCGCACTTTGCAAAGCAACAGGTAAACCAAGCTTAACGATACGAGGTAAGATACTCTCTGGCTTGTTATTCATAGATGAGTTAGGGTTGATGTTAGTTGTCATAAGCTCTCCGATTTATGGCAGAACTATAGTGATTTGAGCGAAGTAACAACATGTTTAAAAAACAACAAAACCTGTGCGAATCCGTCATTGAGACTATGAAGCCTAAATCAACTTGGCATGATGATGTTTTTCTCGCGGAACATTGCAAAGAACGTTTTTTGACCGTTGAAGATATCCCAGAAATGAAAAGCTGTGGTGTTTACATGGGTGGCATGGCGAAGTTATATGACGCGTATTGGGTTGAACGTGAATCCGTAAACGTTCATACGCTAATTTTTACTCAAGAAGGGGGCGGAATCCTAACCACCGCAACCTCAGTACAAGCGATTACGCCATACACGCTGGTGGTTCTTCCTGCGGAAACCCCATTTCGCTTTGAACTAGATCCTCAATACAACTATTGGAAAATGGCGTGGATGCTGACGCCCGATACCCCGCAATGGCAGCATATTGCGAGTTTAGGTCAGAACATTGTGCCTTTTGGACAGTGTGAACAGATCTGGTCGCTGATGAATTTGGTTCACTTTGAAATTGGTGGCCGTGCAAGTTACAGAAAACTGCTCATGAGCGAGATCATTCGAACCTTAACGGGCTTTGAGCCCAAATCGACTAGCACCACGGCACGTGTTCAGGCGTTATACAACGAAATCGAGAGCAGTCTGCATTTAGCGTGGACAGTATCTGGTATGGCCGAGCGTGTGTTTATTAGTGAAGAGCAGTTAAATCGAGTAACGAAGTCGCTGTTCAATGTTTCTCCGCGCAGCAAATTGATTCAGTTGAGGATGGACAAAGCGACCAGTTTGTTGAAGCAGCAAGATTGGTCGGTGTCGATGATAGCCAATCGTCTAGGCTATAAAGACCCATATAATTTCTCACATCGCTTTAAAAAGCATTTTGGTTTATCGCCAAGTCAATATCGAAAGAGTCATCGGGTCTCAGGCTAAACAGTGGGACTGTTGAAGCATCAAATCTATACATAATATAAAACAGTGTTCATTTACAACATCTAATAACGGCGCAATGCAGTAAATTTACTGTATTGTTCGCCGCTGACGTTATGTACTTTCCTCCTACTTTTATGACCATGGTTAAGGCTTACAAAATTAGAGGTTAGTGATGCCACAAGATGCGACAGAGATACTCGACTTTGAATCAGACAGAAAAATCGTAATTAATATGAGAGAATTCCATACGAAAACGAAACTTGTCCGAAAAGCTGGCTGTGGTTCGATTGTCGGGACGTTATCCGAGCCTCATCGTAAGGTACTTTTTTATCTTTACGAGAATAAAGGTGAGGTGATCAGCAAGGATATTTTGAAGCGTGTTGGCTGGGCTGGCAAGTCTGTCACTTCGGCTTCTGTGCTTGTGGCTATTTATGAAATACGCGGAATGATAGACTGTAAATTCATCTACACCATACCTAATGAAGGTTATATGTTAGAGACTGACTCCTGCTGTTGATAATCTGTTCATATTCTAATAATAAAAATTTAATCTCTTTACCGTATACGCCACTTTCATTATCTTCGATTTTAAACGTCCATTTATAAGTGACGTTATTAAACACATCTCTTAATGAAGTTGTGTCGTTGGTTGCTCTGTTAGGGAATATGAATATGGATACTTACCCAGTAATTGAAGGTAATAAAGTTGAAAGCAATGCGGTATTGGAGGTAAACGGTAAGGTTATTGAGCTAAATACGAAGCTCATACGAAACGTTGACAATGGTTATGTGCTTGGAACGATGCCATTAGCGTACAGAAAAATCATTTTATTTATGAATCGGCATCGCGGACAGTTATTCAGTGTTCGTCAGCTTAAGAATATCGGTTGGGAAAGTGAGAAAGTCACAAATTCATCGGTAATTGTCGCTATTTCTGAGATACGCTCAATTTTAGGTGATGGTTTGATCTTAACGATCACTGGTGAAGGTTACGTTTTCCAGCCTTAAATAGCATTTGCTTCAGCAGCGTTTTCGTCATTAACATAGTTTTGATAAATCGAACGATTTCAATATATTGAGCGTTAGTCCCCCCTACGTATCAAAAAGGGCGCTTCCTTCAGGCTAATAGCCTTTAGTGAAGAGCCCCAATAATATCGACTCGTTTAGAATGGTCAGAACTGTTTAACCAATTATCTACCATTTACTCCCTGCGATTTACTCATTACCTGCTATATCACTCGCCAGCAATCTGTAGAGGAGAGCGCTTTAGGCTTGCGATTAACATGTAAATCGTTGTCGCTAGCAGAGACGCAAACAGGTAAGTAAATAGTCCTGCTTGAGAGTCCATAAAGCTATCTGCAACTAATGGCCCTGCGACTGAACCGATGCTGTAACACAACAGCATAACCTGAGTCACTGACACTAGATAGCTTGGGTCTAAGTTACGACAACCTAAGTTAATCGCAATTGGGTAAAGTGCGAATGTTGCCATGCCCAGTACGAATAGGCTCATGCCTAGTACGTAGAAATCATGGTTTATCGTTAGTACACCAATGCTTGCAACCCCTAGTAGGCTGAACAGAGCCATTAATAACACTTGTCCTATGTGGTGAGATAACCATGTCACCATCGGCTGAACAGCCATACCACCCACAATTACTAAGGCCATCAAACCACCAATATCTTGGTGTGCGATGTTGCGCTGAGCCAGTTCTACAGGCATCAAGCCATAAATAGAACCAAGTGTTAGCCCCGATACAATACAACCAATTAGTGCGCTGTGGCTCAGTTTGCTGATTTGCTTCAGTGATAGAGACTTAGCATCGTGAATTTGTGGTGCTGTCGCTTGTCCGTACATCAACACAATGATCGCACCAAACAACAAGGTGAACATTGCAATGAAAGGCACGCCGCCTGTAATACCAAGGTATCCAATGCCAAGTTGACCAACGGCAGAACCGCCGTATAGCGAACACATGTAAACCCCTAAACGTTTCGCACGCTGAGATTCATCACCGCTCATTAGCCAAGATTCTACAATCACGAAGATACCAGCAACAGCCACACCAGCCACAAAGCGAGCTAATAGCCATACCGCTTGGTGTGGGATCAATGGCAATACAAGGATCGTTGCAATGAAGACACTCAATGCGATGACGAACGCGTCTTTGTGACCAACGCGAGCGATCGCACGCTCAATCAATAACGTACCCGCTAAAAGACCTGCATAAAAGGCACTCGCCAACCAACTCGATAGATTACTGTCTAAGCCATACTCAGACAGCATTAATGGTAATGAACTCATTAAGTAGCCTGAAGCGATCGCGTAAAAAGACAATGCAATAACAGGAACAGTTATGCGAGTTGTTGGTTGGATGTTGTCCAATGCAGGAGCCTCTAAATAGTGAAAGAAACGATGAATTTTCCGCGACTATGGGGGAGAAACTGGATTGGGTAAAACGAATAAAAATGGTCGTGAAGATAAAAGAAATTTATCGTGTTTGTTGGCTAAAATACCGTTGTGATATTTCATGTTTTCGCGATATTTTCTGCGGTTAAATAGCCGATAAAGCGTTGTTCAAACGACTATTTAATTTGAAAGAGGGAGAGAGATTCGTTGTATTCACCAGATTTTAATTTAGGGCGTCTAATCGTGTTAGACCACTTCTTTTCGGTATTGTCTGGGCGAGCTTCCACTCCACTTGCGAAAGGCATGTCGAAAGTTAGCGCTGTCTGAAAACCCAACGCGCTCAGATATTTCTTCAATGCTCATTTGAGTTGAAGAAAGGTAGTGTCGAGAAAGGTGAAAACGAACGTGGTCAAGTATCTTCTGGTAACTCGTATCGACGGCTTTGAGGTGCCGGCGCAGCGTTCGAGAAGACATCCCCAATTCTGATGAAATAGATTCTATCGAAGGGTAACATCCAGGTCTCTCTAGCAGCATTTGAGAGACTTTTTCTTTTAGGCTGGTGGACGCACTGACTTTTGCCAACATGTCGTCACACGATTTCAGACACATCTGCAGTGTGATGGTATTGGCGGTAGGAAGAGGCGAGTACAAACTTGTTGCATCAAACTGCCATTCAAGGCGATCACTATTGAATTCAACGGGGCAACGGAAAATCTCTGTGTAGAGGTCGCCGTATTCTGGCTTCGGGTAAGGGAAGCGGATCACTTGGGATGGGAATGGCTGTTGCAGTACTTCTTCACACAGGCTTTGAATTGCGGTGAACCAATATTCGCAACAAAATGGCAGCAGCGAGTCCAAGTCGATCAGTTGCTCGGCTCTAAAGTATCCAACGTTATCTTCTACTGACATCGTTTTTCTAAGTACAGGGCCAGCAAGCTGCAGATATTTAAATCCAATCAGCAAAGCATCTAACAGCGTTTCACTACTGAATACTGCATAACCTAGAACACCAAAGTCGCTAAACCGTGCTTGTTGGCCGACTCTTAACCCTAAACCGCCTTCATCAGTATTCGCCAATGCGTTACTGAAAACCGCCAACTTTTGCGCCAAGGTAATGTGGGTGTCTGGCGTGTTGAGCTGCAGAGCATCAATGTTACTGCCTTCCAATAATGCTTCGATATTGAGGGCGGGTGACATATAGCGATGCAGTAACTGAAGATCAAGAATGCCGAATGCTTGCATATCGGGTTCATAGACTGCGGTGTATTCCATAGGATGCCTCTTGTTGAATATTGCCATCTTAACCGAACTCTTAACATTTTCGCTTGTCGCCTGTTCTCACTTTCCCAAGCTTGTTCAAATTTTTGCTTTGTGTGTGCAAGGTTTTACAAGGCTTGATAGAGCGGTGTCCGAATATCACCGGTTTTTGTCTTTTTGAAACCTGTTCGAAATGTTATTAAAATGTTGTAATTTGATGGATTGCATATTGGAACGTCTCAAACATTTTGCTCAATAACTACTATTTTGCTCAATAAATATTCTTACCTACATGACACGCCAATGTGCAGGCTTTGATAGCAATAAAGACAACACTTATTACAACGATTAAAACGTCTACGGTGACTGTGATTAACAGGTCTAAGCCGAATAAGGAGATCATGGATGCACAATCTTGCTGTTAACTTGGAGCGCAGCGCTTCGCTTTTTCCAACTAAAGCCGCTCTGCGTATGGGATCGGATGAAGTCAGCTTTTCTCACTTAGAACAACTTTCTGGAAACGTGGCCGCGAATCTAAAAAGACTCGGGTTAAAGAAGGGAGATAAGGTCGCGTTGTCGTGTCCGAACATCACATATTTTCCAATCGCTTATTACGGGATTCTAAAAGCGGGCTGTGTGGTGGTGCCTTTGAATGTGTTATTCAAGGCCAGAGAGATCGCTTATCACCTCAATGATTCAGATGCGAAAGCTTATTTATGCTTTGAGGGCAGTGAAGAGCTGCCAATTGGACGCTATGGATTACAAGGCTTCGAGCAGGCAAATCAGTGTGAACATTTTATTGAGATGCCAATCCCAACAAGCTCAGGAACTCCTTCAGAAGCACATCAGCAACATGAATCGATTACCGACTGGATGGCACAACCTTTGGCTTCGTTTGAGTCTGTGGCGTGCAATGGTGATGATACAGCTGTAATTCTGTATACCTCAGGTACTACAGGTCAGCCAAAAGGCGCCGAGCTTTCACACACCAACATGCAAACCAATGCGATGTCGTCACAATATTTGATGAGATTGGAATACAGCGATACGACAATGGCCACGCTCCCTTTATTCCACAGTTTCGGCCAGACCGTCATGATGAACGCGAGTGTGTTAACGGGTTCAACCATGGTATTGATTCCGCGTTTTGAGCCATCGTTTGTGATTGAGCAGATTATTAGCCACAAAGTCAGTGTGTTTGCGGGCGTACCTACTATGTATATCGCGTTGTTGCGAGCAGGAGAAGAGTCGTTAGAGCGCTCTGAACAAGTCAAACACAGCTTAAGGCTTGGCGTGTCTGGCGGTGCCTCTATGCCGCTTGAGGTTATTCGTCAATTTGAATCTCGATTCGAACTTCCAGTATTGGAAGGTTATGGGCTGTCTGAAACTGCGCCAGTTGCTACCTTTAACCATATTGATGGTGATCGCTTGTCGGGCAGTGTTGGTCAACCCTTGTGTGGTCACCTTATTAAGATTACAGACATTCAAGGTAACTCAGTCGCCATGGGTGAATTGGGCGAAGTTTGCATCAAAAGTCCAAGTGTCATGAAAGGCTACTATCAAAGACCAGAAGCCACGGCGGAAGCCATTAGAGATGGTTGGTTCCTAACCGGAGATATCGGACGCACCGATGAGCACGGCAACTTGTTCATTGTTGACCGAGTCAAAGACATGATTATCCGTGGTGGTTACAACGTGTATCCGCGCGAAGTTGAAGAAGTTTTGATGTGCCATCCTGATATCGAAATGGTCGCCGTTGTGGGTGAGCATCATGATCGCCTAGGTGAAGAGATTCATGCGCATGTGGTGCTTCATGAACATACACAATGTGATAGCGAAGCACTGATAGCTTGGTGTCGTGAACAATTAGCCGACTACAAATACCCTCGCAAGGTGTTCATTCGTAAAGCGCTACCAATGACGGCGACAGGCAAAATTTTGAAACGAGAATTACACCCACTAGAAATAGCGGAGATGACCAATGGATAGTTATGATTTTATTATTGTTGGCGGTGGTTCTGCGGGTTGTGTCATGGCTTCGCGGTTGTCGGAAGATTCGAATGTCACTGTTTGCTTGTTAGAAGCGGGCGGTAAAGACACGAGCCCATTCATTCATACACCGGTCGGCGTGGTGGCAATGATGCCAACCAAACTGAATAATTGGGCTTTTGAAACCGTTGAACAACCGGGTTTGAACGGCCGCAAAGGGTACCAACCGAGAGGTAAGACACTTGGCGGCTCTAGTTCTATCAATGCCATGATGTACGCTCGTGGGCACCGTTACGACTACGACACATGGGCAAGCTTGGGTAACACCGAGTGGAATTATGAATCGTGTCTGCCTTACTTTAAGAAAGCAGAAAATAACGAAGTCCACCAAGATGAGTATCACGGCCAAGGTGGTCCATTGAATGTGGCTAACCTTCGATCGCCAAGCCCGATGTTGGAACGTTACTTAACGGCGTGTGAGTCGATAGGGGTTCCTCGTAATGAAGACATCAATGGTGCGGCACAATTTGGGGCGATGCCGACTCAGGTGACTCAAATTAATGGCGAACGATGCAGTGCTGCCAAGGCTTATTTAACGCCAAACCTTGCTAGACCAAACCTCACTGTCGTGACCAAGGCAACTTCGCATAAGGTCTTGTTTGAAGGCAAGAAGGCGGTTGGCGTTGAATATGGTTCTAACGGCAAGCGTTACCAGATCCGATGCAACAAAGAAGTGATTCTATCCGCTGGCGCCTTTGGTTCCCCCCAACTGCTGTTATTGTCGGGTGTCGGCGCTAAAGGTGAATTGGAGGCGCATGGTATTGAACAGGTTCATGAGTTGCCTGGAGTGGGTAAGAACCTTCAAGACCATATCGACTTAGTACATTCGTACAAATGTAGTGAAAAACGTGAAACTTTCGGTATCTCGTTGCAAATGGCCTCTGAAATGACCAAAGCCTTACCGCTCTGGCACAAAGAGCGTCGTGGCAAGATGACCAGTAATTTTGCAGAAGGGATAGGCTTTCTCTGTTCAGAAGATCATATCGCCGTGCCGGATTTAGAGTTTGTATTTGTCGTCGCTGTGGTTGATGACCATGCCCGAAAAATACATACCAGTCATGGGTTTACCTCCCACGTCACCTTGCTACGACCGAAAAGCATAGGCACCGTAACGCTCAATAGTAGTGATCCTTATGATCCGCCTAAGATCGACCCTGCGTTTTTCAGTCATCCAGAAGACATGGAGATTATGATTAAGGGCTGGAAGAAACAGTATCAAATGCTAGAGAGCTCGGCGTTTGATGATATCCGTGGCAATGCTTTTTACCCAGTCGACGCAAGTGACGATAAGGCTATCGAGCAAGATATTCGTAACCGTGCGGATACCCAGTATCACCCAGTGGGAACCTGCAAAATGGGAGCTAATGATGACTCGTTGGCCGTGGTAGATAAAGACCTTAAAGTCTATGGGTTGAATAACTTAAGAGTCATTGATGCTTCTGTGATGCCGACATTAGTGGGAGCGAATACCAATGCGCCAACCATTATGATTGCCGAAAAAGTTGCAGATCAGATCAAAGATCAATACGGATTTAGCAAACAACAAGCTAAGCAACAAACCAATGAACAGGCAGAAGACGAGATGGTTGTATAATTAAGAGAAACAGAGATAACTGATTGATTTACAGTAGGTTAGGGAGTCTTATTTTGGTAAGGCTCTCTAACCTATTTTTTTGTACGCTTCTTCAAGCACCAGCTAAATCAAAAGCGATATAAAATACGGGTCTATTTGGTCAGAGCTTGATTAAGCCATTGATCAAATTGGCCTTTTGGTAACGCACCGTTAATCGTATCGACACGTTTGCCATCTTTAAACACCATCACCGTCGGAATACTTCTGATTTGGTACATCGCGGCAAGCTGTTGCTGAGCTTCAGTATCAACCTTAACGAATCGAACATCTCCAGAACGCTCTTTTGCAACGTCGCTGAACACGGGTGCGAAGCCCACGCACGGGTTACACCATGTTGCCCAGAAATCGACAACCACAGGCTGTGAACTGTTCAAGATAGATTGGAAATTAAGTGACGTTCCCTCGATAGGAGCACCATCGAGCAATGCTGTTTTGCATTTACCGCAGGTTGGGCTTTCTGAAATTCTTTCTGAAGGAACTCGGTTTACGCCATTACAAGAAGGGCAACATGTGTTGAATGTAGACATAACTTTCTCTTTTTATTGTAACTCCGTGTCTAACGCGATTTACGAATCACGCACGGAGCGCTTATACTGTTTAAAACTAGAGTACGATACTTAAATAAAAACAAACAATAAACAGGTAAATGATGACAAAATTTTACGCCGACATTACTGGCTGGGGAAAGTGTCTGCCACCAGCCGTGCTGTCCAATGATGATCTAAGCACTTTCATTGATACGTCTGACGAGTGGATTCGAACTCGAACTGGTATCGAAAACCGTCGTATCAGTCATGTAAATACCTCTGAACTTGCGACTGTTGCAGCGAAGCATGCAATGGCGTGTGCTGGCCTAACTGCTGAAGATATCGATCTTGTTATCATCGCGACGTGCAGCCCAGACTCACTGATCCCAAACACTGCGTCTAAGGTTCAACAGAACCTAGGCATTAAGAGTGCAGCGGCTTTCGACCTTAATGCAGCGTGTACTGGCTTCATTTACGGTGTTGAAACGGCGACTCGACTGATTCAAGCGGGTAACTACCGCAACGCTATCGTTGTGGGCGCAGAACGTCTGTCATTCTTCATTGATTGGACCAAGCGTGATACCGCGGTTCTTTTCGGTGATGGCGCTGGCGCTGTGGTTCTATCTCGCACCGAAGAACAAGTTGGCTTACAAGAAGCTCAGATCGGTTGTGACGCCGAAGGCCGCGATATTCTAGCGGTACCAAAATTCGGTACATCTATGGATCGCTTTGCTGCTGACAACGGTTATTGGGACTTTGACTTCGTTGGTAAAGAGATCTTCAAACGTGCAGTGAAAGGCATGGGTGCAGCGGCACACACAGTATTGAGCCGCACTGGTATCTCAACCGACAACATTGACGTTGTGATTCCGCACCAAGCGAACATCCGAATCATTCAAACTCTCTGTGATATGGCGGGTATCGATCGCGAGAAAGCGTTTGTTAACATCCAAAATTACGGCAACACATCCGCTGCGACTGTACCAATCGCATTGTGTGAATCGCTAGAGCAAGGTTTCGTTAAGCCTAACGACAATATTCTTGTTGCAGCGTTTGGTGCGGGTTTGACGTGGGGTGCTGGCCATATTAAATGGGGTAGCCGTGTTGAGCCGCTAGGTCAATCAGATGCTAAGCTTCCAGAAGCCGACAAATCTGCTTTAGAGCTTCTAGAAAGAGCCATTTTACACTGTAAAACACACCCGAATTCAGCGAGCGAATAACGTTGATGGGTACAGTCGTCAAAGTACGTCTTATGACGAAAGCCGACCTCGATGGGGCGGCTTTAGTTCACCAATCTACTTTTGTTCGACAGCAAAACTCAAAAATTTGGTTACAATGTAACTTAAACGCTTCACCACGCTTTCTTAACTTTGTTGCTGAAAGCGATGGCGAAATTGTCGGCTACATTATTTGGGTTCAAAAGAGTGGGTTTAGACCTGAGGCTGTTTTGGAGCTAGAGCAACTTGCCGTGTTACCAAGCGCGCAGGGGCAAGGATTGGGTAAAACGCTGATTCTAGATTCCCTGCCGCAGGTAAAACAGCATTTGGCGGATCAAGGCTCGACGCTCAAACACGTGCTAGTGACCACCAGAGCAGACAACTTTGCACAAAAGCTTTATCAATCTACGTTGGGTGCAGAAGTCGAAACCACGATTTCAAACCTGTACTCAGCTGATGAAGTGCTTATGATAGCTCGCAATGTAGGTGAGCGAATCTGATCGCTGAGTTTTTAGAACTCATTATAATCAGCGGTATAAATCGACTTACGTTTAATTAGGGACTTCTACAGTCCCTTTTGTTATTTCTTAGGAAGTGTTTTGAAGAAAGTTTTAGTAATTGGCTACGTTTGGCCAGAACCGAATTCATCGGCGGCGGGCAGCCATATGATGTCTCTTTTACGCCTGTTCAAGAGACAAGGTTGGTCCGTTGAATTTGCAACGCCAGCTCAAGAAACCGAGCACATGATCGATCTCTCTGAAGAGGGCATCACAAGCCAATCCATACAGTTAAATTGCGATAGCTTTGACCAGTATATCGAAGAGCTGCAACCCGATGTCGTGATGTTTGACCGTTTCATGATGGAAGAGCAGTTTGGTTGGCGTGTTGAGAAAGTATGCCCGAATGCATTTAAGTTACTGGATACGGAAGACTTACAGTTTTTACGCAATGCTCGACATGAAGCTGTTAAGAAAGAGACAGAGTTAACGAAAGAACACCTCTACAGTGATTTAGCGAAACGTGAAATTGCAGCGATTCTGCGCTGTGATCTTTCGTTGATCATCTCAAGCTACGAGATGGAATTGCTCCAATCTGAGTTCAATATCGATCCAAAGTTACTACATCATCTCCCGTTCATGGTTGACCTCAATACGCTGCCTGAAAGCACGAAAAGCTTTGAAGAACGTAAGCATTTCATGACGATAGGTAATTTTAGACACGCACCGAACTGGGATGCGGTGCTTCAGTTACAAAAGGTTTGGCCGAAGATTCGCAAGCAGTTACCTGACACTGAACTTCATATTTACGGATCTTACCCACCGCCGAAAGCAACGGCTTTGCACAACCCTAAGACCGGTTTCCATATAAAAGGTTGGGCTAAAGACGCTCAAGAAGTGATGGAGCAAGCTCGTGTGTGTGTTGCACCGCTACGATTTGGCGCGGGCATTAAAGGTAAGTTGCTTGATGCGATGAAGCTTCAAACTCCAAACGTGACCAATGAAATTGGTAGTGAAGGCATGTTGCCGCAAGGTGATTTGCAATGGCCGGGCGCGGTTGCAGACGATATTGACGAGTTTGTTGAACAAGCTGTTGCTCTTTATAACGATGAAGAGAAGTGGCTCAAGGCTCAAAGTCAGTGTCATTCAATTCTTGAAGCGCACTATGAACAGAATCAACTGGGCGACACATTGATTGAGCGATTAACTGCGTTAGAGTCTGATCTTGAATCTCATCGACTGGATAACTTCTTTGGTTCGATGCTTAAGCACCACAGCATGGCGAGCACTAAGTACATGTCGCAGTGGATAGCTGAAAAGAACAAGACTAAGTAACAGACACAATAAACTGAATCAAATAATAAGCCCTTAGGTTAACGCCTAGGGGCTTTTTTCATGTAGGACGCTTATTAATTCCAGACTTACAAACCGAAACATACTAGCAATACATTAGCATTGACTAATTTATATTTATTAGTAAACTCTAATCTATGTTTATTAGTAAAGCCTAATTTAAAGTTGCGACGAGTTAAATTTAAGCAGTAACGAGTTAGATTCGAGTTGTTAGATAGGAGAGGTCGGTGATGAGTTTAATACCTTGGGATGCATTGTTCGGTGGCATGTTGTTAGGCGCGTCGGCAATTATTCTTATGTTAGGAATAGGGCGAGTAGCAGGAATCAGCGGTATTGTTAGCCGACTATTGCCATTAGGCTCGGACAATAATGCAAGTAAGGCTTCTCAAGCAGTTTCGGACTGCAACATTGAGAGGACCGAAAAGTACTGGCGCATTGCCTTTGTTGTGGGAATGGTCGTAAGTGGTTGGCTATTGATTCCGACGGGCTACCAACTTCCACAGTTGGAAGAGATGGAGATCGCTTTGGTGATTATTGCTGGCCTCTTGGTGGGCTTCGGTACCAAAACAGCGAACGGTTGTACCAGCGGCCATGGCATTGTTGGAATGGCACGCCTGTCTAAACGATCTATTGTTGCTACCTGTGTGTTTATGGGTGTGGCAATTGTAACCGTGTTTATCAAGAACCAGATTGGTTTGGGGGCATAATGAAAAACGCTTTATTTACTATCGTTATCGGCTTGGTCGCAGGTATTCTGTTTGGGTCAGGAATGATCATTTCAGGCATGGTTGATCCTGAGAAGGTACTCGGCTTCTTAGACATTACCGGTAACTGGGACATGAGTTTGGCATTCGTCATGGGCGGCGCGCTGTTGGTCTTCGCTCCGTTTTATCATCTGGTCATTAAAAAGCGTGCTAAAGCGATCAATGGCGAGTCGTTAGATAGCCGTAACAATTCACTAATCGACAGAAAGCTGATTCTAGGTTCAACTGCCTTTGGTTTAGGTTGGGGAATTGCAGGCTTTTGCCCTGGCCCTGCGGTAACCAGCCTAAGTGGCGGCAACCCGACGGTATGGGTGTTTATGGTTAGCATGCTGGTGGGAATGTGGCTGGCAGGTCGAACGAATAAAACTTGCTAGCAGTGCGTCTATCGCTTATCAGATAGACTTGATATGAACATTTGAGAGGTTGACTCGCTTTTAGCAAAAAAGCCAGTCAGCCTCTTTCTATATCTACCGTTATCTAAAATCTACTATTTAATAGTCGTTGAAACTGGGCAATGGTCACTGAGTTTGTAGTCCAACACATCTTGCGTTTCAAAGACCTTTTGCTTAGCAGGAGAAGCATTTAGCGACTTGCTCACTACAATATGGTCTATTACAGAACGGAACTGGTGCGTGCGGTGGTTATTACGATTTGAGCGAACCTTACAATCTGCTCGAGTTTTTCTTGTTGCCAATTGAGCATCGGTGTTTTGCGTCATATCTTTCCACATCCAATCTCTTGTATAGGAGAGGTTGTGGTTAAAGTCGCCCAGAATCGCGTAGTCTTCGCCTTTACGTTCTCTTTGCTGTATCCACTTATTCAGTTGTTGAGCTTGGTCTTTGAGCCTTGAACAGTCGCGGTTAGACTTATACGCGCCGCTGCAACCCGCCTTTAAATGCACTGACAACATGTGAATTGGCTTTGTATCTGTTTCTACAACCATATAGCTAGCAAACCTAAGCTTGCTGTTGGCACTCGTTTCCAGAGGAAAGTCAGCGTAGTCAGTGAGAGCGATTCCCTTACGCACCGCGAAGCCCGTATATTGGTTCACTTCTTTGAATTGTCGGTTACTGTTTTTTGGCAATGAACGATCAGACATCAATATTTCATATTGATCACCCGCGATGCGCTGAATGGCATTTACGTCATCGACTTCTTGAAAAGCAACCACATCCGCATCTAAGGATTGGAAATACTGTTCGAGTTTATCGAAATCCGCTTGATCACGTTGGGCAGAAAACTTATTCACAGCCACATTGGTTGATAACCATTCGATATTCCAACTGGATATGGTCAAAGGTTCAGCAAATGCGTGGCTACTGAGTAAGCAACCTAGCATTACCCACTTTTGAAGTCGTTTCATTCCAAATATCCCTAATTTTGTCGTCCAATATAGTTGAGCCGTTATCCTACAACACTTACCAAAAATTCAACTCTTTTTAGCAGTTTTTTTATTGTTACATTGTTTCTTTTCGACTTGAGAACTCACGTAATAATATTGGATTTATCTTGTTCAGCGTGCGCGTTTTATTGATCCAAATCAATACTCAAAGTTGGTGGTTCTCGTTAAATACGCCACAATATCTAGTGTTAGTTAAACGATAAATCGCTCTATATAGTGTGTTTGTGGATAAGTCTGTGAATACCTCAAGAGTAAGGAGAAGTGGTGAAATCAATCGTAATCAAGCGTGATGGCTCAAGAGCTCCATTCAGTAGAGATCGCATCCAAGCTGCAGTGGAAGCAGCATCAGACAAAGCCGATAAGGAAATTGCTATTTATGCTCTGAATGTGGCATTAGCAGTTGAGTTGAAGCTCGAAGACTACGATGAAGTTCATATCTCTGAAATTCAAACCATGGTCGAGAACGAGCTAATGCAGGGACCTTATAAGTCTTTGGCTCGTGCTTACATTGAATATCGTCATGACCGCGACATCGCACGTGAAAAGCAAAGCGCTTTAACGCGTGAAATTGAAGGTTTGATCGAAGAAAGCAATGTTGATCTGATCAATGAGAATGCCAACAAAGACGGTAAAGTTATCCCAACTCAGCGTGATTTACTGGCGGGTATCGTGGCTAAACACTATGCTAAAACTCACATTTTGCCGCGTGACATCGTACAAGCTCACGAGTGTGGTGACATTCATTACCACGATCTAGACTACGCACCGTTCTTCCCAATGTTTAACTGTATGCTTATCGACTTGAAAGGCATGTTAACGCATGGCTTCAAGATGGGTAACGCCGAAATCGACACACCTAAGTCTATTTCTACGGCGACAGCGGTAACCGCGCAGATCATCGCACAAGTGGCAAGCCACATTTACGGCGGCACAACGATTAACCGTATCGATGAGGTTCTAGAACCTTACGTTATGGCGAGCTATGAGAAGCACTTATCGCTAGCAAAAGAGTGGGACATTCATAGCCCAGAAGCTTTCGCTATCTCTCGTACCGAGAAAGAGTGTTACGACGCGTTCCAATCTCTGGAATACGAAGTAAACACACTTCACACCGCTAATGGTCAAACACCATTCGTCACGTTTGGTTTTGGTCTTGGCGAAAGCTGGGGTTCGAAACTTATCCAGCAATCTATCTTGAAGAACCGTATTGCAGGTTTGGGTAAGAACCGCAAAACAGCGGTATTCCCTAAACTGGTATTTGCAATCAAAGATGGCTTGAACCACCAGAAGCAAGATCCAAACTACGACATCAAGCAATTAGCGCTTGAGTGTGCGTCTAAGCGTATGTACCCAGATATTCTTAACTACGACAAGGTCGTAGAAGTGACAGGGTCATTTAAAACGCCGATGGGTTGCCGTAGCTTCTTGAATACTTACGAAGAAAACGGTGAGTTGATTCATGAAGGACGTAACAACTTAGGTGTAGTTAGCTTGAACTTGCCACGTATCGCGATTAACGCAAAACAAGATATGACTAAGTTCTACGAGCTGCTTGATGAAAAACTGAAGCTGGCTCGTCGTGCTCTAGAAACTCGTATTTCTCGTCTAGAAAACGTGAAAGCGCGTGTTGCGCCAATCCTATACATGGAAGGCGCTTGTGGCGTTCGTTTGAAAGCAGACGATTCTATTGCCGATATCTTCAAGAATGGCCGTGCATCTGTTTCTCTTGGTTACATTGGTATCCATGAAGCGATGACAGCACTTTACGGCACAGACGTTCACCTGTACGACGATGGCGAAATGCGTGCTAAAGCGCTTGAGCTGGTGGAGTACATGAAGCGTGAAGTGGAATCTTGGACGAAAGAGACAGGTTACGCGTTCAGCCTATACGGCACACCGAGTGAAAACCTATGTAGCCGCTTCTGCAGCATCGACACCAAAGAGTTTGGTGTGATTGATGGCGTAACAGACCGTGGTTACTACACCAACAGCTTCCACTTAGACGTACAGAAGAAAGTGAACCCATACGATAAGATCGATTTCGAGATGCCTTATCCAGAAATCTCTAGCGGTGGTTTCATCTGTTACGGCGAATTCCCGAACATGCAGAAGAACATCGAAGCGCTAGAAAACGTATGGGATTACAGCTACACACGTGTTCCTTACTACGGCACCAACACGCCTATTGATGAGTGTTACGAATGTGGTTACAACGGTGAGTTCGACTGTACGAGTAAAGGCTTTACATGCCCTAAGTGTGGCAACCATGACTCAACCAAAGTGTCGGTAACGCGCCGCGTTTGTGGTTACCTTGGTAGCCCTGATGCACGACCATTTAACTTCGGCAAACAAGAAGAAGTTAAACGCCGCGTGAAGCACCTTTAGTCAGGCCTAAGAGCATTAGAAATAAGATTGGTATCGGCGTTATGTCGATACCAATTCTTTTGTTTCAGTTCTTGCAGCATTTCGCTTCAAACTATTAAGCAATAACGAGTTTTCAATACTGCCTTATGAATTATCATCAATATCACCCAATCGACGTTGTAAACGGCCCAGGAACACGCTGCACTTTGTTTGTGTCGGGTTGTGTGCACCAGTGTCGTGGGTGTTATAACCAGTCGACGCAACGATTGGACTCTGGGCATTTGTTTACTCAAGAACTGCAAGACCAAATTATTGCTGATCTCAATGATCCGCGGATAAAGCGTCGTGGCTTATCGCTTTCTGGTGGTGATCCAATGCATCCAGCAAATGTGTCTGAAGTGCTTAAGCTCGTTCAGCGTGTAAAAGCGGAGTGCGAAGGCAAAGACATCTGGATGTGGACGGGTTACGAGCTAGACGAACTTGACGAGAAACAGAAGCAAGTGCTTGAATACGTAGATACTTTGATTGACGGTCGCTTTGAGCAAGATAAAGCGGACCCAATGTTGGATTGGCGTGGTAGTTCAAACCAAATCATCCATCGATTTACTGACTTATAGCTTTACTGACTTATAAGATTTGTTCTGATTCAGGACTCTCGTAACAACAATACACTCGCAAATAGAAAAAAGGGCTTCATCATTAGCGTAATGCTACAAATCAGCCCTTGGGTGTGAGTTCTTTTTAATCTATCGCCTGCACGTCAGTGTCGGTTTGGCGCCTGTTTAAATAGGAATGTGCTCAGGCTCGTCGATTAGGTTGTTTATCCATTTCTTGGATTGAATCCTCTTACTGGTTAGAACGATCTTGGCTAGCTCTTCCAGCAGCACAATCATCAAAACCCATTCTAGCGGCCAACCCAACACCAACGCAGTAAAGTAGGCGAGGGGAATACCGATTGCCCATTGGCCAAACAGGTCGATGAAGATGCTGTAGTTGATGTCGCCACCACTTTTTAAAACGCCTCCAATCCCAACCATGTTGAAAACTCTTAGTATCATGCCGAGTGCCATTACTAAGGTAACGTTAACTGCCGTATCTTTGAGTTCTAAGTGAGTAAGACCGATCATGTATACGATTGCGGGCTTAGCAAACCAGCACAACAAGGCTAACAGAGCCGCAAGCCCACAGCTGACCAATACATACCCCCAAGCGGTATTCTCAACACGTTGATAGTTCTTCGCGCCGATCTCGTTACCTAGAATGATTGAAGCCGCGACGGCAAATCCCATGAACGCCGAGATTAAGATGCTTTCAACAGGCGATAACAGTGAAATGATCGCAAGTTCTCCAACCCCCATTTGTCCAACGATCACGTTATAAATCAGTATTCCACCCGCCCAGGCCGTATCATGAACCAACATAGGTATAGCTATCGTGAAGTACTTCTTTCTGTGCTTCGGTAATATCGCATCTCGCCAATTGCTTAATGTCGGAAATAGGTGGGCGTAGTGTCTCTTTGCCATAGCAAGCAGGGCAACCGTTTGAAAGAATCTAGACACCGTGGTACCAATTGCCGCGCCAACCACCCCTAGTTCTGGAAATCCAAACAAGCCGAAGATCAATAGGGCATTGAGGATCGCATTGATGATGATTGCCCAGATACTGATTTTGGTGGGCAGCTTGGCTTCGCCGACCGATCGCAGTGCGCTTTCTAGTGGCACTACTATCGCGGTACCAATAAGGCTAGCTCCTGTTATCCAAAGGTAATCCGTTGCCAATCGGATGTAATCAGGGTCTGAGGCCACCACAGACACTACTGATTCAGGAACCAATGTATAGATGAACACAAAGGGGATGATGGCAAAGATCGACAGTGCCCATGATTGCGCTAGTGTACGTCGAATTCCGTTGAAATCACCGGCGCCAAAATATTGCGAAGCTAGCACGCTCACAGCTCCGCTGATCCCCGATACCATTATCAAGTTGAAGAAGAAGATACGATTGCCAACACCAACAGCGGCGGTTGCAGAATCACCAAGCTGATTGACCATAAAAATATCGACTACGCCTAGCAATGAAAACAACATGGTTTGCAGTGAGACAGGTAAACCAATGTGTAATAGTTTTTGCCAAAACTCTTTGTCTAAATGACGATATGTCGAGAGCATCGCATTTCCCCTCTAATGAATATGCGAGAAGTTTATCGGCATTTGTTTTGCCTGTATTGTTCCTGTTCATCACAAACTTTTGCCAAACTATCCAGTTTGGTGGTTTCGCAACTTATACGAGCTAGCAATTGAATGATTGAGAAACAAGAACGGTACGAGATCTCCGAAAAGACGCACCAAGAGTTTGTCGATCAAAGCCATGTCTTGGCATTTGAAGAGCTCGGTATCGTTCAATGTGGGACGGCGTCGTGTCGAGACTTCTTTTCTGTCTATCGTAAGAACCAACAGAAACACATGCTGTTGTATACCGTGAGAGGCAAAGGATGGTTAGAAAGTGGGGCGTGTCGTTACATTCTAGAACCGGGTTCGTGCATTACTGTTCCTGCAGGCATAGAGAATGGCTTTGGTATTGAAGAAGAAACATGGCAGATCGCATGGATCTTTCTCTCGCCTAATAAACAATGGGAAAATGTCGTCAGTGATGAGGTGAGTTATACGCTGTCTCCGGCAGCAGAAGTCGTCTCGTCGTGCATTCATACTCTATTGAGAAGTATTGCCTTGCCCATCGATTTGGGAGGTGCGATTGCGATTCACAGCGTAGCCCAAATTGAATTCATGATTAATGCGCCGGTTCCGCAGCAGCAATCACGAAATTTGATTCGCTTAAGGCGCGTATTCGACAATGTACAAAAGCAGCTTCATAAGGAGTGGAACGTGCATGAGTTGGCAAACCTGTTTCCGTGTTCAGAGCCACACTTCCATCGCTTGTGCCAACGTTATTATTCACACAGCCCTATGACTCATATCATGCGTATGAGAATGGAGTACGCGGCGCGTTTGCTCAGGTCGAGTGATTGGTCGATTCAACATATCGGTGAGATAGTTGGGTATCCCAATGCAGCTAACTTCAGTACCCGATTTAAGGCTTGGTCGGGAATGACACCAAGGCAATTCAAACAGAGTGTTTGATCGATGTAGCTGTGGGACGTTAAACAATAAAGCTTATATATTGAGTAATTGGCTCTTAACTGTTCGAAATTTAAACTATATCTTCGCTTAAAATGACCAATCTCTGATTACTTCTGGTAACTAAGCTCTTCTATTAAAAAATGTTTCTGATTTTAGTGCGAAAATGTTAACGTGAAATCCATTACTTGAATTTCAAAGGGTTGTGACTTTCATGTTTTCACATCTACCAAAACCAACTTTAGATCCAATTTTATCTCTTTCTGTCGCTTACCGTGGCGATCCTCGTACTGACAAAGTCGATTTAGGCATTGGCGTTTACAAAAACGACCAAGGCGAAACACCTATCATGAAAGCCGTTTCTATGGCTCAAGATATTGTTGTCGAGACTCAGAAAACCAAAGCTTACGTTGGCCTAGCAGGCTGTGAAGAGTTTAACCAGAGCATGGTTGATCTTTTGCTTAAAGGGACTTCTGCAATGGATCGTGTAGCCGCGATTCAAACACCGGGTGCAAGTGGTGCACTTCGTATGTTGGGCGACTTGATGAAAGTTTCTCAACCAGACACCACAGTTTGGATTTCAAACCCAAGCTACGTTAACCATAAACCGGTGATGGAAGCGGCAGGCTTAAAAGTTCGATACTACAATTACTTCAGTCCTGAAACGAAGCAAGTTGATGTTGCAAGAATGATGGAAGACCTATCAACAGCGGGTCCATCAGACGTAGTACTACTTCACGGATGCTGCCATAACCCAACGGGTGCTGATATCAATTTTGAAGCGTGGCAGGAAATTACTAAGTTATCGCAAAAGAATGGTTTCTTACCATTCGTTGACATCGCCTACCAAGGCTTTGGCGATGGCCTAGAAGAAGACGCGAAAGGTCTTCAACACATGGCTAACAACGTTGAAGAAATGCTGATCACAACGTCTTGCTCGAAGAACTTCGGTTTGTATCGTGAAAGAACGGGTGCGGCGATCGTTATCGGCAAAAACAGCGAACACGTTGGCAACGCGAGAGGCAAACTTCTTACGCTGGCTCGTTCAACTTACACTATGCCGCCAGATCACGGTGCTGCTCTGGTCAAAACAATTCTTCAGAATCAAGAGCTAACGAAGATTTGGAAGCAAGAGTTGAGTGAAATGCAGCAACGTTTGTTAAATCTGCGCCAAAGTTTATGTGATGAATTGCGAAATACTTACAACACGTCACACTTTGACTTCATTGAAAGCCATAAAGGCATGTTTAGTGTACTAGGCTTTAAAGAAACTCAAATGAATCAATTACGTGAAGAATATGGTGTCTATGGTGTTGGTGATGGACGCATCAATATTGCAGGCCTTTCCGAATCTCATATTCCTTACGTAGCAAAGGCGATAGCCAACGTATCAAAATAAAAAGGTGACTGAATGTACAATTGGAAAGCGATTATAACCCTGATGTTAAGTGGTGGCCTGTTTGCTTGTTCGACGACGACTCAAGTTCCTGTCGAGCCAGAGCAAAAGCCGCAAATCGAACAACCTGTAGTTGACGATTCTTCAAAGGGTGAGACTGAAGCAACGGAACCTACAGAAAAGCCTGAAGAAGTAAAACCAGTAGAACCTGAAGTAAAGCCTGCACCTGTTGAAAAGCCAGTTGAGAAGGCTAGAAAAACAAGTGATGGTAAATTGATCCTTGGTGAAGAAGAGTGGGTGTTTGTACCTGGTCTTAAAGAAGCATTTAAAGCTCGTGTTGATACCGGTGCGACAACTTCATCAATCAGTGCCGTCGATATTGTCGATTTTGAACGTGACGGTAAAGATTGGGTTAAATTTAAGATTGAACATGATGGCATCACAACGGAAGAGGTAAGCTTACCTGTAGAGCGTTGGGTGAAGATCAAACAATCAAGTGCTGAAGGCACACAACGACGCGCTGTTGTTGTCGCTTCAATTCAAATCGGCGACCTAAAAGACAAGACTGAGTTTACGTTAGCAGACCGAACGCATCTTTCTTTTCCACTTCTGCTGGGTCGAAGCTTCTTTAGAGATGTTGCGGTAGTAGATGTAAGCCAAAAATACGTTCAAAAGAAAATTACTAAATAACGGTTCATCTTGTCACCTCCTCATCAAGCCTTTTGGTCTTGAAGAGAGGTAGCTTTAACAGAACACTTTAGTATCGATAAATAGAATCCCTGTCAGTTCAACTGGTGGGGATTTTTCTATTTACACGTTAATAACGTATGAAAAGCATCTAAATGGTCTATGTTTACCATTCGTTTACTGTTTAGCCTCGACAACGTGATCGAGATCTCTATATAATCCGCGCTTCGATTTTTGTTTAATCCATACTTTCGTACTTCTTATTTAGGTTATTGAAATAGTCTAATAATTATCTGTCAGTACACGCTTAGGAATTAGTTCTTTGATATCTACCGCGAACATCACAATGCAATTTGGCGCAGAGCCGCTGTTTGAAAACATCTCGGCTAAATTTGGTAACGGCAACCGCTACGGTTTGATCGGCGCCAATGGTTGCGGCAAATCAACGTTCATGAAAATCCTAAGTGGTGCATTAACGCCAAGCTCGGGCAACGTTTCTATCACCCCGGGAGAAAAGCTGGGTGTGCTAAGCCAAGATCAGTTCGCATTCGAACAGTACAGCGTTATCGACGTTGTGATCATGGGTGACAGAAAGCTGTGGGAAGTAAAACAAGAACGTGACCGCATTTACTCTTTGCCAGAAATGAGCGAAGACGATGGTATGAAAGTCGCTGAGCTTGAAAGCGAATTCGCGGAAATGGATGGCTACACAGCAGAAAGCCGTGCAGGTGACATCCTGATCCAAGCGGGTATCGAAGAAGAGTTTCACTTCGGCCTGATGCAACAAGTTGCTCCGGGTTGGAAACTGCGTGTGCTATTGGCACAGGCACTGTTCGCAAACCCAGATATCTTGCTTCTTGATGAACCGACCAACAACTTGGACATTCACACGATTAACTGGCTTGCTGAAGAGCTAAACCAGCGTAAATGTACAATGATCATCATTTCGCACGATAGACACTTCCTGAACTCTGTATGTACGCACATGGCGGATATCGACTACGGCGAGTTACGTGTTTACCCAGGTAACTACGAGTACTTCCTAGAAGCTTCTGGTTTGATTCGTGACCAACTTCTAGCGAGCAATGCTAAGAAAGCGGCTGAGATCAGCGAACTGCAAGACTTCGTAAACCGTTTTGGTGCGAATGCATCTAAAGCGAAACAAGCAAGTTCTCGCGCTAAGAAAATGGATAAGATCACGCTTGATGAAGTCAAATCATCGAGCCGTATGAGCCCATCAATTGATTTTGGTGAAGGCAAGAAACTACACCGTCAAGCGCTTGAACTTAAAGAGCTTGGTCATGGCTTCGATGGCGAAACATTGTTTGCTGGTGGCAACTTGCTACTTGAAGCGGGTACACGTCTTGCCGTTATCGGTGAGAACGGTGTGGGTAAAACCACGCTGCTACGCTGTCTAGTTCAAGAACTAGAGCAAAATGAAGGTATCGTTAAATGGTCTGAAAACGCATCTGTAGGCTACTGCCCACAAGATAGCACAACAGACTTCGACAACGATTTGAGCATCTTCGATTGGATCTCACAATGGCGCACGGCGAAGCACGATGACCTAATGGTACGTGGCATTCTAGGTCGCCTATTGTTTACTGCTGATGATGCAAATAAGAAAGCACGTAACTGTTCTGGTGGTGAGAAAAACCGTCTGTTATTCGGCAAGTTAATGATGCAAGACATCAACGTACTTGTTATGGACGAACCAACGAACCACATGGACATGGAAGCAATCCAAGCTCTTAATGATGCGTTGAAGGTTTACACTGGCACGCTTATCTTCGTAAGCCATGACCGTGAGTTTGTTTCTTCACTAGCAAATCACATCATCGATGTGAAAGACCAACAGCTAGTAAGCTTCCAAGGTACTTATGAAGAGTACCTAGACCACCAGAAAAAGATGCTGATGGTTAATTTATAAGTAAGTCGCTGGCTTAGAGCGTGAACGACTTAAAGCCAGCGAAACTAATAAACAAAAAAGCCCCGAACATTAATGTGTTCGGGGCTTTTTCTATTTAACTCATGTCGCTATTTATTACTCAGTAACCAAACTTAGATACAAAATCTAGATTAGAAACCGAATCGAGCCGACATTAAGATTTGGTGGCCGTATGTGCCGTTGTTTCTCATATCAAGGCCTACAGAAAGTTGATCCGTAGAGTGGAAACGTGCACCAACACCAACAATTGAATGAGTATCGTCGTTGTCGATCAGTTGGCCAAGGCGTGCGTTAACTTCAACGTTTGCCATTAACCAAGCTCTCAAGCCAATATTGACTTCAGTTTTGATATGGTTGTCGTCATTACGTTCAATGTTGTGCAGTAGCATTTGACCCGTAACGTCAGCAAATTGACTAATTGGACCGTTAAATCCCATACCTACAGCCGCATCCCAATCACTTTCAAATTCAGAATCGATGCGTGCAACGAAGTGTGAGTTCTGAGTGAACATTGTCGTGACTTCACCACCGAAAGTACTAGGGCTCGTACCCATGCGCAGCTCGAATGTGTTGTAGTTAAAGTTGTTTGCAGACGCAGAGAATGAACACAGTGCAGCTAACCCCAGAAGGACAGTCTTGTTTGTGCGACCTAGCATGGTGACTCCATATAAATTGTATTTTTCGGCAGTATATACAAAAAAGCCTGCAATATGCAGGCCAATTTATTGAAGTTCGTTATTTAAAGCGAGATGTTGGAGTTTTGGAGCTTACAACACTTGTATATGGTCAACTTCGATCTCTGGTGTTTTGCCACCTTCGTACTCACCGAAGATACGTACTTTAGTATCAGCAGTAAGCGGTTGTGCTAGGTGGATATCGTCATCTAGCTCAATTTGAATTTCGCTCTGTCCGTCAGAGAAGATAAACGTGTCATTTTTAAGTTGACGAACAATCTTGCCGTCTACAATCGCGTCCTGCTCTGAGAACATGCTTGTATCTGCAAGCAGTGTTGCGACAGAAACGGTTTCAATTGGTCCTGTGTAAGCAATAGGGCTCTCGTGCTTGCTGTTGTTGGCGTGATTGGAGTTATTGTTGTTGTGGTCACCAGCCATTGCGAAAGTAGGAGCAAGAATAATAGTGGTTGCGATAGCTAATACAGTTTTTTTCATGATGAATTCCTTAATGTTGTTTTTAGTAGAAATGTTGTTCTGAATTTGAAACATTTCTTTTCGTTAGTAAGTTTTTCGTTGATACGCTTATTTTGTTTGTAAGCTTCGTTTCGATGGAGCTATTAAACAACACTAGGGTTGAATCCAGAGTGAGTAAGGTATTCATTTTCCATTCATTTTATTGAGCATCTACTCGGCAATGACGTTAAGATGGAGGCAGAGAAATATTGCCCACAGCTATAAATTGAATATTAAGAAACTAAAATATTAAGGATTGAAGTACAGATGCGAGCACCATTAAGCGCCCTTATGGTTCAAGGGACAACGTCAGATGCCGGGAAAAGTGTTTTGGTGGCAGGTTTATGCCGTGTATTGGCCAGAAAAGGCATTAAAGTGGCACCCTTTAAGCCACAAAACATGGCTTTAAACAGTGCAGTGACAAAAGATGGTGGCGAAATTGGTCGCGCGCAAGCGGTTCAGGCGCAAGCTTGTAATATTGAGCCGTCTGTTCACATGAACCCTGTATTGTTGAAGCCGAACTCAGACACGGGCGCTCAAGTCATCCTTCAAGGCCGTGCGCTGAGCAATATGGAAGCAACTGGCTACCATGATTATAAGAAAGTCGCGATGAATACGGTGATTGATTCCTTCGACCGACTTTCTGCAGAATATGAAAGTGTCATGATTGAAGGTGCGGGTAGCCCAGCTGAAATTAATCTGCGTGAAAACGATATCGCGAACATGGGCTTTGCTGAAAAGGCAGACATCCCTGTGATCATCGTTGCTGATATTGACCGCGGCGGTGTTTTTGCACACCTCTACGGCACATTAGCTTTATTATCTGAATCTGAACAAGCGCGCGTAAAAGGTTTTGTGATTAATCGTTTTAGAGGCGATATCGCGCTGCTTCAATCTGGCCTTGATTGGCTAGAAGAGAAAACCGGCAAGCCAGTGATTGGTGTGTTGCCATATCTGCATGGTTTCAACCTTGAAGCGGAAGATGCCATTACTTCAGCCCAAGAGTCTGACGGAGAAGCTAAACTAAAGGTCGTGGTGCCAGTGTTAACACGAATTAGCAACCATACAGACTTTGATGCGCTAAGGCTCAATCCTTCCATTGATTTACGTTACGTAGGAAAAGGCGAGCGTGTAAACAACGCGGATTTGATTATCTTGCCGGGCACAAAATCAGTAAGAGCCGATTTGGATTACTTAAAAGAGCAAGGCTGGGACAAAGATATTCAGCGCCACCTACGTTTAGGCGGCAAGGTGATGGGTATTTGTGGTGGTTACCAGATGCTAGGAAAGATCATCCACGATCCGGATGGAGTTGAGGGTGAACCCGGCAGCAGTGAAGGGTTAGGGTATCTCGATACTGAAACGACTTTAACGCAACAGAAAACCTTAACTAACGTGCGCGGTACCATGACGCTGGATGGAAAATCAGCACAAGTAAAAGGTTATGAAATTCACGTAGGTAGGACTGATGTCAATGAAACAGCCTTACCGGTTCAGTTAGAATCAGGCTGCCTTGATGGCGCTGTGAATCAAGAAAACTCGATTTTTGGTACTTACCTGCATGGCGTATTCGATAACAGTGATGCGTTATCGCTTATTTGCGAATGGGCTGGAGCTAATGATGTTACCGCGATTGACCACGAACAGCTGAAAGAGTTGGGTATTAATCGAATCGCTGACGCCATCGAAGAGCACTTAAATCTTGATTTGCTTTGGCCTGAGCTTAAAGCTCGGTTTTGAACTAGAAATATCGGTTAAGAAATCAAACGAACAATAGATAAGTGAGAACAATGAAAAAGCTAGTCACCCTTGTCACCTTAGCATTAACGACTTCGTTGAGTTCGACTCATCTTTTGGCGGCAGAAAATCTACGAGTTTATGCCGCATCATCTATGACTAACGCGGTTAATTTGTTGATAGAAGAGTTTGAGAAAGAACATTCAGTCGATATTGTTCCCGTTTATGCCAGCACATCGTCATTGGTAAGACAGATTGAAAGAGGAGCACCTGCGGACATTTTTATTTCAGCAAATGAAAAGTGGATGACGCATTTAGTCGACCGAAAATATGTTTCTAGTGACAATGTCACAAATTTGTGTGAAAACGAACTTGTGTTGATTTCTCCGAAAGAGACGTCGGTATCATTGGAACTATCAAAGGGAGACCAATGGTCTAAATTGCTGACTAATGAACGACTTGCGGTCGGTAATACGATGTCGGTGCCAGCAGGTATCTACGCTAAAGAAGCGTTAGAAGCTCTGGGTGTTTGGGATAATGTGAGCACTCGATTGGCACCAAGTAACAATGTTCGTATGGCATTGGCCTTGGTGGAACGTAGTGAAGCGAAGCTCGGCATTGTCTACAAGACCGACGCGTTATTATCGAAAGAAGTGGATGTCGTCGCGACGTTTCCTTCAAATCTCCACACACCAATACGTTACCCTGTAGCTAAATTGAACGACAAATTAACCACGAATGACTTCTATACTTTTCTAAACGATGAAAAGGCAAAGGACATTCTGAACAGTTTTGGTTTTGAAGCGCATTAAATGATGTTTTTATCTGAGTACGAATACCAAGCCTTAATGCTGAGCTTAAAAGTTGCTGGGTTTGCTATCTTATGGCTTATTCCCATCGGCATAGGCTTAGCGTGGCTGCTTGCAAAGAAACAGTTTGTTGGCAAAAGCATAGTCGAGAGCATTGTGCACCTGCCTTTGGTGCTGCCTCCCGTGGTCATCGGTTATTTGTTGCTGGTGATGATGGGTAGACAAGGCGTCATTGGCTCATGGCTTAATGAGGTGTTTGGTATCGTATTCAGCTTTAGCTGGAAGGGCGCGGCACTTGCGTGTGTTGTTGTCGCGTTACCATTGATGGTTCGTTCTATCCGCCTGAGCTTAGAAACTGTCGATAGTAAACTTGAAGAGGCCGCTGCCACATTGGGCGCTTCACCGATTCGTGTGTTCTTCACTATTACATTACCTCTGATGATCCCTGGGATCATTACCGGCACCATGCTTTCATTCGCAAGAAGCTTGGGTGAGTTTGGCGCGACAATCAGCTTCGTTTCCAATATTCCCGGTGAAACTCAAACCATCCCACTGGCCATGTATACCTTTATTGAAACCCCTGGCGCTGAAATGGAAGCGGCGCGGTTGTGTGTCATTTCAATTGTTATAGCGCTTGGTTCATTGATGCTTTCTGAATGGCTCAATAAGAAGTCTGCACAGCGACTAGGAGGCAATGCATGAGTGCTTTGATCCTCCAATACCAGCAACAGTTGGGTGAAACCTTCTTTGATATCGACCTAGAACTCCCAAGTACCGGTATTACTGCGATCTTTGGTCGTTCTGGCGCAGGTAAAACATCGCTTATCAATGCGATTAGTGGTCTTAAACAACCAGATAAGGGCTTGATCAGCGTATCGGGAACCACCTTGTTTGATAGTGATAAGGGCATTAACTTGCCGACTCACAAACGTAATGTCGGCTATGTGTTTCAAGAGTCGCGATTGTTTCCGCACATGAAGGTGTCAGGCAATCTTAAATATGGCATCAAAGACTTTGATAAAACGCATTTCGATCAGATTGTCTCCTTGTTATCTCTCGGTTTATTGCTAGACCGTTACCCAGCGCGTTTGTCGGGTGGTGAGAAACAACGAGTGGCGATTGGACGTGCTTTATTGTCTAAGCCGAGCATTTTGTTGATGGATGAACCTTTAGCGTCTCTCGACTTGCCTCGTAAGCGTGAAGTCATGCCGTTTTTGGAGAACTTATCTGAAACCGTTCAGATTCCGATCATTTACGTGACGCACAGCCTTAACGAGATTCTACGCTTGGCCAATCATCTTGTGATCATCGAGCAAGGCAAAGTCATTTCGTCGGGTGTAACTGAGGAAGTGTGGGCTTCAAGAGCCATGCAGCCGTGGCAATCATTCTCAGAACAAAGCTCATTGTTTGAAGGGACGTTGGCTGAGCACAATGACGATTATGCGTTATCTCGTTTGAAGCTTGGTAAATCGACATCGTTGTGGGTTCAGAAGGTGTCTAGCGACATTGGGGCTGCAGTACGGTTACAAGTTAGGGCAAATGATGTCTCTATCACGCTAGAACAGCCGCAAGGCACTTCGATACGTAATATCCTTCCTGTGACGATTAAAAGCGTAGAGACGCACCAGCAAGGCTCAAATAAGCAGAGTGTTGCGGTAGAGTTGGAGCTAGAGCCTGGTTGTTACCTGTGGGCAACCATTACCTTGTGGGCGTTGGACGAGTTGAGTTTAGAAATCGGCCAGCAAGTTTACGCTCAAATTAAAGGTGTAAGTGTTGCTCAACGAGATATTGCCGTTACGCACTGATTAAGATGCGGCCATTGAGGCAATGAGTGAGATAGGCTCGCCCATTGTCTTTTCTATGTTTAAAGCTTTTTAGCGCTGTTTACTGTTAGTCAGCGATATGAATGTTGATCTTGATTCCATGAATGGATACATGCGTCATTTTTATACGGTATAACTGCCAGTTTTGCGTCACACTGTATGAGTGCTAAGGCATATTGTTTGCTCTAACTCTAAGAGTGAGAAGAGCTGCAATGACAAATTCTGCATCAGCACAAGAACACGACGAACGACGAAATTAAGCAACGAACAGACAAAGCGGCTAATAGAAAAAACGATTAGCGGACAAATAAACTAGCAGACAAAGCAGCAGGCACAAAAAAGCCGCATGTTTGAAGTAACATACGGCTTAATCATTAAGTTTTCATTAAGCACTCAACCTAAATTTAGGTGAGATGAATGGCTTATCGGATGAAAACTTCTTTAAAATCACGCTTCAAGATAGCATCACGGCGTGCTTTCTTGATTTGCTTAGCCATGTCTTTTACACAGTTGTGTAAAATTTGGTCAAGCAGTTGAGCTCGGTACTCTTCTTTTTCTTCATCAGACATGCCTTCTGGAAGTTTAAGAGTAGGGAACTCTTCCATCATGTTAACGCCAGCGAAAGCTTGGCTAACAGAGATTAGAGCGTGGAATTGCTCAAAGTTGTCCAAAACATTTTGTGCGCTTGCTGGAAGGCTGCTCCAAGTTTCACGCACTGCTTCTTCAGACACCTCGTGAATAGAAGTAACCATGTTGTGCATCTCTTTAGGCACTTCATCAAATTCGATAACTTGGCGAAGCTCTGGTGAGATAGTGGTTAAATCGATTTCTTGTACTTCGTTGTTTGTAGCGTCTGACATAGTATTTCTCTTTAAAAAGAAACAATGCTAAAAAGATCTGTAAAAAAGTCAATATAATATAGAGATTAGGGCATGAATTAAGCCCAAAATTGAGCTACTTTCAATATTCAACGCTAGATAAAGGTGATGTGATGATAGAAAAGGGATCTTCGATGCGCATATTGCTTGTTGATGATGTTCAACTAGACAGGATGCAACTTGCTATTCGACTTAAGCAATTGGGACATATTGTGGAAGCGGTAGGTAGCGGTAAAGAAGCTCTAAACATCTATTCTGATTTTGATCCTGAACTCGTATTACTTGATATCAGCATGCCAGACATGGATGGTTTTGAGGTCGCTAACGAGGTTCGTAGACAATTCCCCGAATGGGTTCCCATCATATTTCTGAGTGGTCATGAAGAACCTGAAATGATCGCGAAGGCGATTGATGCAGGTGGTGATGATTACCTCATCAAGCCGGTTAACAAAGTGGTGCTGAATTCAAAACTGATCGCGATGCAGCGTATTGCGCATATGAGGCGAGAGTTAAAACAAAGCACCGCCAAACTTGAAGAATTGAACATACTACTGCAACAGCAAGCTAATGAAGATGGCTTAACAAAATTGTATAACCGTCGATATATGGATACTAAGCTTGAAGAGAGCATTGCGTGGCACGGACGACGTAATATACCCATGACCGTGATACTTCTAGATGTAGACTTTTTTAAGCCTTACAACGATAATTACGGACATATTCAAGGGGATAAGTGCCTACAAGGGCTTGCCAATACCTTGAAACAGCTGTTTGTTCGATCTGGAGAGTTTGTTGGCCGTTATGGCGGTGAAGAGTTTGTTCTGGTCTTAAGTGACACGGATAGCGCAGCGGCTAAATTACATGCGACTCGAATAAAAGAAGCATTGCATGACATGAACTATGCCCACGACCACTCAAACGTATCAGATAGAGTGACAGCGTCACAAGGTGTGCTCTCATTCGTGCCTGCAGGCGGAGAATCGACCGCTTCAATTTATGAAAAAGTCGACCAAGCGCTTTATCAAGCAAAACAAAGTGGTAGAAATACCTTTATACAGCGCAGTATTTTGGAGCTTGCAGGCTAGTTGGCGAGCTCTTCCGGATATTTGAATTTATACTTCTATTAGCGTTTGAGCTTGGAAGTACTTTAAGTGATAAGAGAAATGCCATATTCAAAGTCATTTTCTATGGCTAATACATGTTGGACACTGATTGTCCCTGTATTCTACTTTGCGGTTCCTACCAATGTTCAAGCGAACCAGTTGTCTGATCTTGTCCGTAAGGATATAGAGCAGAACTTTGCAACCAGTGTACTTCTTAACGACACTGATGTTTTTACCTTTGGTATCAACAACTTTGACCCTAATAAAGTGTTTCGTTTAGACAATGAAGACATTGGTTCGAATGATTCCGTAAGTCGTCGGAAAAACATAACCTCGCTTAGCCTTCCTTATACATTTGAGCTACCAGCTTATATCGAAGATAACCATCAAGAGGTGACGCTGCGCTTATCAGCATTACGCACTGAGAAAGACGTTCAATACGCATCAGAAACTGTGTCTGATTTTCAGAAAGAGACTGTGATATCGGGCTATGTTGAGTTTGCAAACGTGTCTCAGTTGGATGAGTACTGGAGTTTTCATTCAGCGATTGGTAACCATATCTCTTACTATCGGAATGATTTTGAGTATCGTGCGAACATACTTAAACCTGTTGCCGAACAGCTTGATGGGTTGTATCTCAATACTGACGCTTGGGCTTACATCATAGAGCCCAAGATTAAATTGATCTATGAAGACAAGAATAACTGGGGTAAATACAAACTCAGTACCAGTTGGCATTATTTTAATGGTGTGGGTTGGGGAGAAGCCAATAACGGTAACATTGGCCACCCAGAAGGTTGGTATATCGCCAATGAAGCAAAGATCTTTTATGATTTAGTACGTTGGGACAAAAACATCACATCGATGTACTCCAGTATCAGACGAATTGATATTGGGGGTGATACTGTAGCGCCTATGGGGACAACGTCATATTACGAGGGCAGCGTAGGCTGGTTACTTAACCCAAACCTGTTTAACGACTGGGTCGATAATGTGGGCATTGGGTTTACGATCAATTACGGTAGCAGCTTGAAAGGCGGGAGCTTGGTTATCTTCTTTAACCAAGACTAAGCTTCAACCAAGGTTTAGCTTCTATTTGGATATAAGATCTCTTCTAATGACTTGTTTTTCGCTATAGCGGCTAAAGCTCCTACTAAGATACAACGCTTCTTTCAGAGGCTCGTTTGTCGCTACAGCGATTAAGTTTCTAACTATAGCTCTTAAAGCTTCTAGCTATATCGCCTAGGTGTGAACGCACAGTTTATTTCGGCCAGTTTCTTTCGCTTTGTAAAGTGCATTATCAGCAAGCTTCAACACTTCTTCGGGCTGTTTGGTGGTTGTACTGTCAGACAGGCCAATACTCACCGTGACATTAACTACTTTAGTCGGCTTGCCATTCTTGCCGCGCTTTTGCATGCCCACTTCATGATCATCAGGGCGGTCGTGAGTATTACGAATGATCATATCGTAATTCTGGATCTCAGAAATTAGAACTTGAAGATGCTCTTTGACTTGCTCAGTGTTCTTACCTTTGAAAATGATCGTGAACTCTTCACCACCATAACGATAAGCTTTAGCGCCACCTGTAGTTTCTCTTAATATACGCGCTACTAGCTTTAACACATCGTCGCCAATGTCATGGCCATAGGTATCATTGAATTTTTTGAAGTGATCGATATCGACCATGGCCATCGAATATTTACGGCCTAGGTGCTTCATATCGACTTCTAATGCATGTCTGCCTGGGATGTTAGTCAGTTGGTCATTAAACGCCATATCGTGGCTAGCGGACATTACATAGACGATAATCAATATGCCTGACAAAGAGAACATGGTGCTTGAGATGTATTGGATATCAAAGAATATGAAGGTACTCGAAGACAACAAAATCGCGCTGTAAACAACGACATCGATAGAGCGGTTATAAACCAAAACCAGAATCGACGTTAGGCCCAGTAAACAAAGGCTATAGAGCACCAGAATAAAAGGCAATTTAGAAAAGTCTCTAACGGTAAAGAGAATGCCTTCACTCCATGATTCAAAACCTCCGGCATGGAAGTGAGACACAATCAGTTGCGCCCAAACCATGAATAGCACCACAACCAAGGCGTAAAGGAACATGGACTTTGAGTTAACCCCGTTATCGGGGAAGGCATACACCAATAAGCAAGTAACCGGCACTAAAGCAGCCAGAAGAGACAGCTCCAATAATGTGGTTCCAGTGTTTAATGGGGTTTGTAAGCGGACTTGGATAATAAAATAGGCAACGAGCATGGTGAGAGACACCATAGCCATACGACCTTGCCTGAATGTGTGACACAGCAAAACGGCAACGCTCAATAAAATATACGGAAGGTTGCTAGCAAACCCTAAGTTTGAATCGGTCACGAGAATGACGTTGTTCATACCTACGAGTAACATTGCTAATAGAAGTAAGGGAAAGCAAAATCGAAACATGCTCGACGTTACAAAAGAAGATGCCATTTATGTGGTGAGCCTAAGTGTACTGATGATCTTATAATTTAATTTTATACGTAGGATACGGTTAAACAAGCGATTGCCAAGCTTTTTGCGTAAATCAGAGCAAAAACATAGTCATAGGTCGCTATTGGTGCAACTCTTTTTATATGTATTTGAGTTGCTATTAACCATAGAACGAACTACATAGTATATATGAGAAATTAATTAGTCGTTATAGTTACTTAACATGCAGTTAGTAAATCTGTAGTAATGAGTAGGGTATAGTAAGGTAACAATATGTAGGTCGTTGCCAAATTAGGCTAGAACACGATCTGTCGTGATAGCTACAAATGGAGGTGTAGTATGCAAATCAGTGTGGATGTACACAATTATATGGAAACGCTTGTTGGTCATGTACTGGCTACCGAGGAGTATGTGTCGAGTTATACAAGCGAGCAACTTGCCGATCTTGCTTGTCTTGCGTTGGGCCAACTGAAACCTATCTATATCCGTTTTGATATTGATTTTCTTTCGGCATTACCGGAAGACAAATTGGTGCTCTATAAAAGAAATAGTGAGATCGCAGTCAAAAACGCAGAAAGCATGATTATTGAGGATCGAAGACGAGATCGAACGGACAATGTGCCCGTTATATTTAGTCAACACAATTTTGACGATGACGTAGAATTGCAATGGTATGAAAAGCCATTGTTGAACACTAAACAGTCGTGATAGTTTAGTGTCAGTACGGTCATTTAAGGAGTAAAAAACGTGGGATTCTTTTCTAGATTATTTGGTGGCAAAGAAAAAACCGAACAAAAAGTAGAGATTGAGCCAGTGGAATACAAAGGCTTCAATATCTATCAAGACGCCATTGCAGAATCTGGTCAGTACCGTGTGGCTGGTCGTATCGAGAAAGAAATCGACGGTGAAATTAAAACTCATCGCTTTATTCGTTCTGATGTTGTTTCAAACAAACAAGACGCCGATGAATTGATGCTTAAAAAATCGCAAATGTTCATCGACCAAATGGGCGACAGTATATTTAGCTAACCAATTAGGGTTAGAGTTGATGTTGGTCATAATTTGGAGAGCTTTCAGTGTATATGCTGAAAGCTCTTTTTAGTTTTAGGGATAAAGAACAGCTAGTAGGTTGTTATTAAAAGGATTATTGGGAAGTGGTTTGACCTCTTTATTCGAGAGGCCCGTCATTTATCTAAATTAAGTGCTCAAAATCCATCCAAATCGTTATAAGTAATAACTTTTCCTGTTCTTTGAACAAAACGCTTGAAGTATTAGTTGTCGTTAGATACAAACGAATAAGTCATTGTGCCAATAGTCAAGGAATCGCTATGCAAATTGGTGTACCAAGAGAAACACTCGCAGGTGAAACGCGAGTCGCTGCATCGCCGAAATCGGTAGAACAGCTTCTAAAATTAGGATTTGAAGTTTGTGTTGAATCACAAGCAGGTGCGTTAGCAAGTTTTGATGATACAGCTTATGAACAAGCTGGAGCAAAAGTTGTAACCGCAGATGAAGCTTGGAAATCCGATATTATCTTTAAAGTTAACGCTCCCATCGTTGACGAGTCTAAAAATGAAATTGAGTTACTTAAAGATGGCGCAACACTGGTCAGCTTTATTTGGCCTGCCCAAAACCCAGAATTAATGGAACAGCTTTCTAGCCGTAATATTAATGTGATGGCAATGGACTCGGTACCACGTATTTCTAGAGCTCAAGCTTTGGATGCATTGAGCTCTATGGCAAACATTGCGGGTTACCGTGCTGTTGTTGAAGCCGCTCATGAGTTTGGTCGTTTCTTTACGGGTCAAATTACGGCTGCAGGTAAGGTTCCGCCAGCGAAAGTATTGGTTGCAGGTGCGGGTGTTGCTGGCCTTGCGGCTATCGGCGCTGCGGGTAGCTTAGGTGCGATTGTTCGTTCTTTCGATGTTCGTCCTGAAGTAAAAGAGCAAGTCGAGTCTATGGGCGCTGAATTCTTGGAAGTCGATTTCAAGGAAGATACCAGCGCTGGTGATGGCTACGCAAAAGAGATGTCTGACGCGTTCAACAAGAAAGCAGAAGAGCTTTACGCGGCTCAAGCGAAAGACGTTGATATCATCATTACGACGGCACTGATTCCAGGGCGTCCGGCGCCTAAGCTGATCACAAAAGAAATGGTTGATAGCATGAGCGCGGGTAGCGTGATTGTGGACCTTGCAGCGGCCAATGGTGGTAACTGTGAATATACCGTTGCTGATAAAGTGATTACGACCGCGAATGGTGTCAAAGTTGTGGGTTACACCGACATGGTAGGTCGCTTGCCGACTCAGTCGTCTCAACTGTACGCAACTAACTTGGTCAACCTACTGAAACTACTTTGCAAAGAGAAAGACGGCAATATCGACATCGACTTTGAAGATGTTGTGATTCGTGGTGTTACCGTGGTTAAAGAGGGTGAAGTCACTTGGCCAGCTCCACCAATTCAAGTTTCAGCGCAACCTCAACAAGCGAAACCTCAAGCTGTTAAGCCACAACCAAAAGTTCAAGAACCTGTTTCTCCTGTTAAGAAAGCGGCGGGTATGGCAGTGGCGGTTGGTGCCTTTGCTTGGATAGCTTCGGTTGCGCCTGCTGCGTTCTTATCTCACTTTACCGTTTTTGTTCTCGCTTGTGTGGTGGGTTATTACGTAGTTTGGAATGTCAGCCATTCTCTACATACACCTCTGATGTCAGTAACAAACGCAATCTCAGGGATCATTGTTGTGGGCGCGTTGTTGCAAATAGGACAAGGAAGTGGCGTTGTCACGTTCTTATCATTTATTGCCGTATTAATTGCAAGTATCAATATCTTTGGTGGCTTTACCGTGACCAAACGTATGCTTGAAATGTTCCGTAAAGACTAAGGAGTAGCAGATGTCTGAAGGATTAGTACAAGCAGCTTATATCATCGCTGCTGTATTCTTTATTATGAGCTTAGCCGGACTATCGAAACAGGAATCTGCTCGCGCAGGTAACTATTACGGTATCACTGGTATGGCAATCGCATTGATCGCAACGATCTTTGGCCCTCACTCTGCAGGTATTGTGTGGATCATCATTGCTATGGTGATCGGTGGTGGTATTGGTATCCACTACGCGAAGAAAGTAGAAATGACAGAGATGCCTGAGCTGGTGGCAATTTTGCACAGCTTCGTAGGTATGGCTGCCGTACTTGTTGGTTACAACAGCTACATTGACGCACCAGAAGCGGCAACGCATGCAGAACACGTTATCCATCTTGTTGAAGTTTTCCTTGGCGTGTTTATCGGTGCGGTTACGTTCACTGGCTCTATTGTTGCGTTTGGTAAGCTTCGTGGCACGATTTCATCGTCTGCATTGAACATCCCTCATAAGCACAAGTGGAACTTAGCGGCTATCGTTGTTTCTACATTGCTAATGATTATGTTCGTTAAAGCTGATGGCAGCATGTTTGCTCTTATACTGATGACGCTTATTGCATTTGCTTTCGGTTACCACTTGGTGGCATCGATTGGTGGTGCAGATATGCCAGTGGTTGTTTCAATGCTGAACTCTTACTCTGGTTGGGCAGCAGCGGCAGCAGGTTTCATGCTTGCAAACGACCTGTTGATCGTAACCGGTGCATTGGTTGGTTCGTCAGGTGCGATTCTGTCTTACATCATGTGTAAGGCAATGAACCGCTCGTTCATTAGTGTTATTGCTGGTGGATTTGGCCAAGAAGTGGTTGTGTCTGATGGTGATGAAGAGCAGGGTGAACACCGCGAAACATCAGCTGAAGATGTGGCTGACATGTTGAAAAACTCTAAGTCAGTCATCATCACTCCAGGATACGGCATGGCAGTAGCTCAAGCTCAATATCCAGTGCATGAAATCACTGAGAAGCTAAGAGCTCAAGGCATTAACGTTCGATTTGGTATCCACCCTGTTGCTGGTCGATTACCGGGTCACATGAACGTACTGCTTGCTGAAGCGAAAGTGCCTTATGATGTCGTTCTTGAAATGGACGAAATCAATGATGACTTCAATGAGACAGATACTGTATTGGTTATTGGTGCGAACGACACTGTGAACCCTGCGGCATTGGAAGATCCAAACAGCCCAATCGCTGGCATGCCAGTACTTGAAGTTTGGAACGCTCAAAACGTTATCGTGTTCAAACGTTCTATGAATACAGGTTATGCTGGTGTGCAAAACCCATTGTTCTTTAAAGAGAATACTCAGATGTTGTTCGGTGATGCGAAGAAAAGCTGCTTAAGCATTCTAGAACATCTATAAACCGCAAATATTCTGCAGTAAAACTAAGGAGCTCATATGAGCTCCTTTTTTTGATTCTAGTGAAGTAGGCTGTTTAGAATCTTAGAACTTATTGTGCGTGTAGGTGCATTTCTTATATTAGCAATAAGAGCAGGGCATTCACGGGTAAATTGATTAGCGAAGCTGTTGATTAAGACGCGTAATCGTTTTCTCTTTAAATACACACCACTTTTCATGCGGTTAAAAATTTATCTTTGATAACGAATGGTATATATTTGATTGATCTGTATGAATTTGCGCTTGGTTTGTGATCATCAAAAGAATATATACTCTGTTCATCGCTTCGTTTGTCGTTTCAGCAAATGCGTTTGCTGATTCTTTGCCTGAGCGTATCGATCACTTTACTAAGTTGTTTGATCATCAAACGGCTATTGAGTCATATGATATCCGATTGCTTCAGGCGGATTACCCAACTCGTTTGATTATGCCGTCTTCTATGCTGCCGCAAACAGCAGAGTACCCATTAAAAGATATTCAACGCCTTTACCAGTTATCTAAGACGTGTAGCGGGAAACTACCACTTAGCCCTTTAATTACTGAGCCTTTGGTATTTACTCGGGCAATGTGTAAAGGAACCAAGCTTTCTGACCGTTGGTTTAGTCGTAGCGGGCTTATCCACCCAGGTGGTGGTTCTTATGCCGCGCGTTACGTTGAAAAGTACCCTGATAAGTTCGATTCCTTAAAGCGCTTTATGCATATTCAAGAGCGCCCAAACGTTGAACATGATGAACTGCTATCTCGCTTGCAGGATATGGACAGCGAAGCGATTACGGCACTGTTGGCTGGTGCGAGCATGTTTGTCGAACTTGATGAAATGTGGGTTAAACGCGGCGACAGGTACTATTTATACAAAGAACCGGTTTGGTCTGAAAACGCAACACAAGCGGGTTTATCACTCAGTTTATCTTCCGAAGGTAACAGCTGTTTCGTCCAACGCGGTAACGTGTGTTGGGAGATAGAAGATCACTCGGAACTTTTGCAAGTCGCGATGTTCATACTGGTGTTTGCCAATATCATGCTTGTGGTGGGTTGGGCGATATATCGTTGGAACAGCAAGAAGCAAGAGATGAAAAGTCGAATGCTTGTCCTTCAGATTTTAACGCACGAACTCAGAACACCGATCGCGAGTTTATCTTTAACAGTTGAAGGCTTTAGACGTGAATTCGAACACTTGCCAGAAACGGTATATGATGAATTCCGTCGACTTTGTGAAGACACACGTCGTTTAAGGCAGTTAGCCGAAGCGAGTAAAGATTACCTACAGTCGGATAATCAACCACTGGCTACTGAGTGGGTGCCGAGTGTACAAGAATGGCTTGAGTATAAAGTCGAAGAAGATTTTGCTCCGGGTATCGAACTCCGAGTAAACAAAGACATTGCTGCAAAATTGAACGTATATTGGTTAGGTACGTGTATCGATAACCTGATCAGAAACGCCGTGAAATACGGTGTAGCTCCAGTGATACTAGAACTGAATACTTCTGACAAGAAGCTGACATTCAAAGTTATAGATAATGGAGACTTGTCCCGTAAAGATTGGGGGCAACTAAGAAAGCCATTTGTAAGTAAAAGTGGACTAGGTTTAGGTCTGACGATAGTGGAATCTATGGTCGGAAAAATGGGCGGTCACATGACGCTGATAGGCCCCCCAACAACATTTATTTTGGAGATACCTTGTGAAACAGACATTGCTTCTCGTTGAAGATGATAAGAATTTAGCTGACGGTTTATTAGTTAGCCTTGAGCAAGCTGGATATGAATGTTTGCATGCAGAGTTAATCTCTGAAGTTGAAGGCTACTGGGAGCAAGCGGATCTAGTGATTCTAGATCGCCAACTACCAGACGGTGACTCAGTAGATTCACTACCAGCTTGGAAGAAGAAGAAAGACATTCCTGTTATTTTGCTGACGGCACTTGTGACAGTAAAAGACAAAGTCGCGGGCCTAGATTCAGGTGCAAACGACTACCTAACGAAGCCTTTCGCAGAAGCGGAACTGTTCGCTCGAATCCGTGCGCAGTTACGTCTGCCAGATGCTGAAGAGCAAGATGCATCAAAAGTGATGGCTCAGAACCTTGTTATCGACAAAGCTACTCGCGAAGTGTTTTTTAACGAGCTTGAAGTCACGCTAACTCGTACTGAATTTGATCTACTCTTGTTCTTGGCAAGCAACTTGGGTCGCGTATTCACACGTGACGAACTGCTTGACCACGTATGGGGTTACAACCATTTCCCAACAACACGTACCGTAGATACACACGTTCTTCAACTAAGACAGAAACTGCCAGGTCTTGAGATCGAAACGCTTCGTGGCGTTGGTTATAAGATGAAAGCGTAATGAAAAAAGCCTTACTTCCACTATTAGCGTTAGCAAGTGTCGTTAGCCCGGCACAAGCGGCCGATTGGTTTAAGAATAGTGATACTCTGACCCAAGTGCACAAACATCTACTGGATAACGACTTGTCCCAGATGTTTGATTCATTGGTGGAAGTTTGGCAAATTAATTCTTCTCAAGTAAGAGAAGATCACCTCAATGAATTATTTGACCAAGCGTTAAATAAGGATTGTGGAAAAACCCTCACCAAAAAGACTTTGCCGGAATGGATTAATTCGCTGGTCGTCAAAAGACACACCATTCAAAGCCCTGGACGAGATACATTTAGAGTTGTGATCGAAGTTGAGTCCGAAGAGAGCATCCAAGACATCACCTTCGAGAAATGGGTTGATAAAGTCGTCTCATCAGATAGCGAACTCACGAAAGATAAAGAAGTCGTGAATAACGCTTCAGTCATTCTTTATAAGCAACGCTACAACTTGCCTTCTCAATTGGACTCTGGTTTATACCGTTTAAATGTGAAAACTGAAGGCGGCGTAGCTTGGAGTACTTGGATCATTCTTGGTGAAATTACGATGCGACAACAAGTACGTTGGGCATCTAAAGACACCTGGAGAATCGACAAAAAAGAGCTTCTTAACCCATATTGTCCGTTACCAAAGTTAGACGTTGGTTTGTACGATTATATCGACGAACACTATGAGCAGGTATGGGGCAAAAGCTACGAGTCAGATTATCCCATCAGTTTAAGTGCTGAAGAAGTTCCTAATGATCGCTACGTTTTGGCCGTTTCGATGATACATTCGCGCTGGCAAGGTGACATAGCGATAGAACAAGCACAAACTATCAGTAAAACTTATGATATTTCTAGCGAAGAAGAGTTAAAGTAATTTAAAATTGTGCCGTTAACTATGTAAGGGATCTAACAAAGATAAACGGCATGAAAAAAACTACTAAACTACTCGCAACGTCAATTGCATTCGCCAGTCTTCCTCTTTCAGCAGCAAACTACGCCATTGAAGCGCGTGGTGATGCGATGGGTGGTGTTGGCGTTGTTTCTGCAAACTTCTTAACCGCTCCATTCTATAACCCAGCATTGGTTGCTATTTATCGTCGTAACGATGATATGGGAATGATCACGCCAAGTTTTGGTGGTAGCTATAACGACCCAGACGACATGAAATCGAACATCGATAGTGTCGTTGACGCGACAACTCCTGGCGAGATAGATGCTGCTTTAAAAAAACTTGATGGCAACCAAGCCAACGTTGAACTTGGTGGTGTTGTCGCATTCGCCTTACCTAATCAATTTATTGCGGCCAACCTTTTCGCAAAAGCCTACACAGAGTCATTTGCTACTCCTGATGTTCATACTCAAGGAACAGATCAACAACAGTTGGAGTTATCTACAGTAGAGGCCGTATCGATCGGTGTTACTGAAGTTGGCCTTTCGTTAGCTAAATACCAAACCTTTATGGGGCAACATATCTCATTCGGTGTTACACCTAAGATCCAGCGCATTTACACATACAACTACGTTGCCTCTGTTAATGATTACGATTTGTCTGATGTAAGAGAAAATGGTGACGGCGAAACAGCTTTTAATATAGATGCTGGCGCACTTTGGTTCTTCGGGCCATTTCGAGTAGGTGTTGCTGCAACCAACTTGATCTCTCGAGATATTGAAACTAAAGATACTACTAAGTTACTAACAAGCGGCTCTCAAAGTAACCTTGTTGGCGGTAAATACACTTACCAACTTGAGCCGGTTTACACCGTTGGTGCAGGTATCGTGTCTGACTATTTTACGTTGAGTGTCGATTACGATTTGAATGAGACTGAAAAGTTTACTTCATTCGAAGATAACGAACAGATGATTCGTGTTGGTACCGAAGTCGATCTTCTACGTCAGCTTAAGTTAAGGGGAGGGTACTACAAGAACCTGGCTTACTCTGATTCGGAAGGAACAGTCACAGCTGGTATTGGTATTTCGCCACTCAACTTGTTCCAGTTAGATCTAAGTGCTAACTACACGAACGAAAATGCAATGGGTGCTTCAATCAATTTCCTTGCTAGTTACTAACAGTCCTTATATAGTTCTGCTCCTAAATAAAGGAGCAGAGCATGCTAAACGACTTACCAACCCTTTCTCACGAAGAACAACAGAAAGCTGTTGAACGAATTCAAGAAATGATGACTCAGGGCATCAGCACAGCACAAGCTATCAAAATCGTTGCTGAGCAAATTCGTGAAGAAATGAGTAATAAAGAAGAGTAGGGCATCAGCCCTTCTTTTTTAACACCATAGTGCACTATAACTAAATATATTGCCCTCTAGTATATTATCTCGTGCATACCCACTCCTTAGTTACCCTAAATTCCGACCTCATCAAAACCCTTAATTTGAGCTTATTCAGTAAGTTACAGCGGAGTAATCCACTTTATGGATTTTTCTCGGTTCCTATTTGTAATTAAATTACAGCAAGATTTGAAAGTAAAACAATTGCCATTTTGGGTGTCAGTATTTATGTCACCATGCCTAAGTGATTCAATATGTGGCGTTTTTTAAGGCTAGTGACGTTGTGACTTCTGTTTTTAACGGATACGAGTGCATGAATGTGTTCAGAAGCAGACAAATGAGGATTTCATCTAAAAACAGTGCGAGATAAGTGACGACGGTAATGTTCAAAACCGATACCACGAGTGACTTACCACCGCTTAGAGCAGGCTTTACTCGCCATATTATGTGAACTTAAGAACAAGTGCTTAGGAGAAGCTTAGAGGCGTAAGGAAGAGCTGTTTATAGAGCGATTCAGGTACGATACGTATCAACATGAGAATGCCATTGATGACGTTATTGCAGGTGGTGTTGTTACAGGTGATGAGAACGCGCTTATAGGCATACGAATCGATTAGAATTCTGAGGAGACAACAAAGCTTATGAGCTTATTTAGTCAGTGGTTAAAAATCTAACGGCTGCTTAATAGGAGAGTTGATATCGACAGGGTATTGATTGCCTGTTGATTGAATATGGTAGAGAGTTGAATGCGTAACTGCAATCCAGTCTAGCGAGCCTTAATAAAATGTAGCGACTTGGTTTCGTCCGTTGTCTTTCGCTTGGTAGAGTGCTTTGTCTGCCCGTTTGATGGCAGCACGTATCGATTCATGCTCCTTAAGCTGCGTTACTCCGGTCGAAACCGTTACTTTAAGCGCTTTAGGCCAAGGGCTTTGGTCCATTGCTACGTAAAAATCATCGATAGATCCGTTACACTGTAGCGCAGTTTGTTCTAGGCAAACGAGTAGAAACTCCTCACCACCCCAGCGATAAAGCAAGTACTGCTCACCAAGGCTCTCGTTTGCCGTTGCGACAAACTGAATAAGTACTTTGTCACCCACTTCATGGCCATGTTGATCATTGATCTGCTTAAAATGGTCTAAATCAAACAGCGCGATGTGAATGGTTTTTCCTTGTTGCACCAGCCATTCGAAATCATAGAAGGTATCTAAAGCCTCGGTTCGGTTCCTACATCCGGTCAACGGATCGGTTGTGGCCTTTACCTTTAGCTCTTCAATTTCTTGGGTTAAATAGCGTTGTTGCTCTGCTGCGAGCGTCTTGCTTCGCTGTGCGATATGTAATGCGCAACCTATATAATAGATGGCATACGTCACCCATAATCCAACCAAAAGCTCACCTAACAAAGCTTTACTGATGATTTTACCGTGGAAAACAATGCTCGAGATCTTAAGTGAGTGATGCCCATCAAGCGTGCTGGCACCAAGCCCAAGTTCAACTGACACCGCGTTTGTAATGTCTACCGCGCTATCAGAAACAGGGCGGTTATAATGATCAATCCACCAGAAAGGGACATTGAAGTAGCCCAAATCAATGTGGCTTGCATCTGGTAACGAGAAGTCTAAGCGATTGAACTTGTTCGACATAGCATCGCCTTTCACGCTGTAATTTTTGTCGTAATTACGAATGTAGAAGCGAAACCTTGGGTCTTCTTGGCCTTGGTAATCCATATTAATGGTGACCGAATCGAACGTAGAGAGATCGAGCCCTTTACCTTGTGTCGATATAACGAATTCAATTTCACAGAAGGGCAAGCTATAGGTTCGCTCAAAGTCACACTGTAACTCAATTCCATCTTCTGTCTTATGTAATAAGCCTACGGTGCCACCGTCGTGGTCTCTGTCTGTGTTAACGCGTGTAGGGTATTTGTCTGGTGTAATAACGTAGCTCTTATTCATGAGCGTATTAAATGAGATCAACGACACTAGTGTGATTGCTAGGCAAAAAATCGAAAGGAATATGTTGAGTTTTCGGAATGCTTTGTCGCTCATGATACTAACCCGTACACGTGATTCGAATGTAATGCGCAATGCCTTAGAGTTGGCGCAATCGAAGATTAGAGTATTAGCATTGATAAAATAGCTATACCTAAAACTGACCCAGAATTGACGGTTATACAGGAAAGCGCACCATTAGACCAAATTCAAGTTTAAAAATTGAACGCAGCCCCTTGATTCTGAATGTTATTTACTCAACAAGTGCGGTTTTTACGGGGTTAATAATTTAACTGTATATTTATACAGTTATGTTGCTATGGCTGGATGTTGGCAAAAAAAGTGCAAAGTGTACGTGTTTTTTTGTCTGGCTCTAATGCGTTGCATGGCATTCGACTCCATCACCGTTAGATTTTGGAATTCACTTTTGTTGCAGTGTCACTTTATATGAGTTAACACCTAGCTTACTGCACTGTGAATCTAAAGGCGAACTCATTGATTGAACTCGTCTTTTTTCATGATTAAATCATATTACTAATAAATATGACTCTAAACGCTATGCATTTTAATGTATTCTTCAGTGTCCACTAGTTCTACGAGTATTGTTAAGTGAAAGAAGCTATTAATTACGATGATGGTCTTTCAAGAATCAGGGTTAAGCATCTAAATGAACGGGAGAATGTACATGAAATTCTCTTAGCTGCAGCTTATTACAATAAAGCTGTAGAAGGGTTTCAGAAAATGTTGGTTAAGTCTGTTTATCCAGAAGCTGAAATTAAGTTCTGTTACGATAAAGCCGAAAATGCGTCTCTTGGGATAGCAAAGCGCATCAAGCGCATGATAAAAGGGCACTTAGCAGATGCTTCGAGTAAAGAATGTGATAAGTTAATTTCGGTAGAAAACGAAGCTCTTCAACTTTTACATACGGTCTCTGAAGAACAGATGAGTAAGAAGGATAAGCTCTTTGATATGTGTGTATCTTTAGGCGAAGTACTGCAGGAAAAGTTTGACCTTGATGAGCCTCCATTTATTGAACCTTTAGCTTTGCTTGAAGTGTTACACGATTTGACCACTGCAAATAAAAATCTTCTCGAAAAAGAGTCTGCAGAAGTGATAAATGGTAGTGACAATGTTGTATCGATTAATTCTAAGTTTGAATGCTCACTTAAGAAGAAAGATATTAAGAAAACGATAATTAAGCAATTTAAAGGTCAGGATACTCTAAGAGTTGTTGCTCCTATAAACGAAGGCGATAGAAAGTGGGTAGTGAAAAGTACGATCACTCACGACGAATACTCTATTAGTTCATTTGAAGGAGAGGCGGCTATTTGGAAGGACGAATACATGAGAGGGGTTCACCGTGGGATTACATGTAGAGACATATTTATTGTATACGTAAGTTACAACAAATATTACCCATCTAAGGGAAAACCGACAATCAAAGACGTATCAAGGGCCAAAGTTAATTATGACGAACCAACAGAGCAACAAAGCCTGCTTTGAGCCTAGGTATCGGCCTATAATCAATTCGTATGTATTTATGCTAATACCATTTATCATATTGTTGTTTGTAAAGCTCAAAGATGTGGGTGTACCACAAGCTTTATTTGATATGTGGCTTATAGCTGACTGGTCATTGATTAGTTTTGTAATCCTATCTCAATCATTGAGTGCATATCTAACAATTTCAGGTGAATCAAAGTTTCAAGCAAAAGATCCTCACTATTTGGCTAGCGTGTTTATCAAATACATCGTTTTCGGAATTATTCCCTCAACAATGTGTATATGGGAAATTAATACGAACAACGACCCATCAATTTGGATATACGGGTTACAAGCTTTTGTATTTTGTTACTCAAGCTATCGCTATTTCATTGATAGCCTGAATCTTCAAAAAATTCAGTTCGTAATAAATAATACCTAGTGCAAGCGTAGTATGAGCAGCAGACTACGAAATCGTATAAGCAATCTTTAGCGGATTGCTTTAAGGCGATTCACCATGAGTAAAAATGTTGATGGCTTTTCGGTAGGAGTAACAAGAAACTCGGTAGCGTGTATGAAATCTGAAAAGTAAACCGCAATAATGCTAACAAGAGTTACGCACAACGTTGCAAACAAGTATACAAAACAGGCACTATAGTCGCTCAGTATTCATCAAGCTCCAAATTAACGCGATTAACCAACCATTACCAAAGAAAAGACTACCAACGATGTTAAGAACGGTAATTGCCGTCTTATGTGGATGGTCTTTTCCTCGGGCTATAATTGTCGGTAAAAGAAACAAATATATAGCGACACCTGCAAATACTAGGAAAAATATACTTTCCATACTGTGTACCTCAGTCGTTATTCATCGTTAGATCTGAAATGTAATAGTAGTCTTCTGCGATCACTTCAATTAGAGAACCTAAGTGTTCCTTAATACTTTGATTTAGTTGTTCTTCGGAACCAGCTATTGCCACTGCAAGTACATATGGAACAGTGTTATTGCTGTCCCAATTGATAGAGGGGGCTATCTTAATCGACATCATGCCATAGTGGATTTTCAATGTGTCGTTGTACTTATACAAGTCTATGCTGACATCCATATAGTTATGGTTTTGGTGTTCAATATTATCTTTGAGCTTCAAGTCTTTCACAAAATTTCTGAATCTTAGCTTAACGTACCTTTGTAGCTCGTTTTCTGAAATGAACCTTGCTGCGTTATCATTTATGTATGTATTAAACAAATGTTCGTCATAGTGTGGGAGCCAACCATAACGGCTTTCGTCAAGTTGCTCAAAAACATGTGTAGGGCGTTCAATTACTGATGCTAGTGAGCACGACGAAAAAGCTAATAGTAATATAAGTAATCTGTGCATTTGTTGACCAAAACCATTTATTAAGGTCGCGTACGATAAGCTTTCTTTTAAGTGACAACAAGTAGGAAAACCTGACAATAAGCCTCGGTTATTTCTTAGCATATTGAACCAATTTGGAAAAATTCAGTGGCTAACTGGTATGTCAGTTGTCCATCCCGTTTTAAAATGTCCTCATTTGTCCCAAATAGAAATGTCACGTTGCTACATCTTTATACTGGTGACTTTGAATGGTTCGGTGAGCACTTGGTTGAGCCACATTATCAAAGAAGTCACCAAACGCATGAGAGATCTATCTGACCGCGTTTGGTACTACAAACCAAACAAAATGAAAGCGTTTACCTGTAAAGGCATGTTGATTAAGGTAGGGCGTGCGAGCCGATTCAAACCCTACCATTTAACAATTTACACAGACTGCAGAGTTACTTCGTCAACGAATGACCAAATCCAAGACGTTACTCTATGTGACGACCGATAACGCCGTCAGCTCGAAGTGGATGCCGTGGGAATGTGGGTATTTGTGAGTTTCGGTAAAGTGACTTAACCCATGTGAACATGGCTGTTCGTGACATTACGTAGATCTGAGGAACACACGTAGTAATCCAATAATCTAACCAACAAATACAAACTTAGAGCGAGCTGTAAGTTGGGTTTAAAAACTCAGCATAAAAACTTACAGACGAGTTCGTGTGAGAAAAATTAACTGGTTTAGTGGATAGCCCAAAACAGAATTCAACGTGTGGAGTTAATAAGAAACGCGGTCGCGTGTGTGAAATCTGAAAAGCAAACAGCAACAATGCCAACAAGATTTACGCACAGCGCTGCTAAGAGTTAGTACAAACAGATAAACATACAGTTGCAAGTTGGACGAAGCGAAACAAAGTTTTCTAGTCGACAAAGTTTGTAGCACGACGATTGAACCATGAATGATGTAGTTAATGGCCACACATATAAGGTTAAAAGAGTTTTAATAGAATACTGGTGGGCTCACATAGCTTAAGATGCCAGATTTAATAAGGGTTTAAGGGGAAATAATGAGATTGCTATCTTTGGAATTAACCATGCACCACTGCGTATTATGTACGTGGGGGTAAAGGAACGAGCCCCAATTTAGTCGGGCCCGTTTTCCTCTAACACTCTAATAACTCTCTCATTTTTCTGTTTGTTAGGCAGAAGGCCAAACACCACATTCTGATCCGTTTCGCCTAACATATCACCGATCTCGAACGCGACGTCCCAATCCATGCCAGAGATGCCTCTTCGCCAGTTGTAGAGCCGTTTGTCACTTACTTTGAGTTTTCTTGCTAATTGATACTCTGAAGGTAGGTGATACTTGGCTTTTACTCTATCTAAAAGTGCATTTGTATAGTTAATAGCGTGCATATGATTTCCCGTCCTTTGAAGCGATTAAAAGATAGAATCCTCCGAATTACCATCCCTGACAGGCATTTCCAGTAGGTAAAAATTCGGATAGGGTGAACTTGATCGGGGTAGATATACGCTAGAAGGACGTATGAAAAATCATGAACCAGACGTGGATGAAACACTAAATGCTGCAGAGCAAGCCGTCAAAAATGGCAAGCTGAGATCGAGTGTCAGATTGTTGATTGTCTCACTGAGACAGATCTTAGAACGCCAAAAATTGGCGGTCAAAAATCGTAGCAAGGGAGCTTAATAGGCTTTGATTTGTTATGAACCAACTTTCCCCAAAGAAAACCTCTCAACGTAAACGAAATGCCCGTCCTCTAGCGGCGCTGAATCGTGGCCGTTGGATTAAACTGCTCGATAACCCATCTCAATACGATTATTTGTTGTCTCCATCCGGCAAGTCCACACAACGCCAATATCTAACTGATGTCGCGCGCGTCATGGATTACCTTGTCAGCGAACTGGAGTTTCGAACCAGTAAAGTCGGTGTGGTGACCGCGAATGGTTTCTTATTGCGTACATGGGCGAATGTCGCGAGGGGAACCGGATTACCTGAATGGCGCGTTAAACAATGCGCGAAGTATGCAAAAGATCGAGGGTGGATCACGTCGAAACAGCCTCGCGAAAACATTAATGGGGATTGGTATGGACTGGCGTCGATAAAGCGTATAACAGACAAATATTTCCGCGATATCGGTTTGAACTTAGCGTATTTGAATGCGAAGCAAGCCGCGACCAAAAACCTTAAGAAACTCTCGGTTTCAACTGGCGTTCACCTTCGTTACTTACTTACGCCCATCACGTTACTACGCAAGTTTGCCCGTCGAGCGACTCAAACTAATACCGTTACTTTCCCTTAAAAGTACATAGGCCAAACTGCGCCTCGATCCGTCTAAACCCTCGTATTTGACCTGTTTTCGCCAATATAGTCCTCAGAATGACCGAGTTTGAGCCAGTGGATCTCGAGTTGTGGATAAGCACGTCAGTAACACATGTATGGCCGTCATAACTACTCCATGACGTTATCCCACAAGATCCCAACGCATAGTCTAAAGACTAGTGATCTATCTAAAGATAGATATAAGGGAGAGTTACTGTTACCCCGTGAAACACGGGGATAACTTCGATAATGATGGCGCTCTACGTGCTCGCAAGCGAGCTGGAGCTTAATAGGTGCTAGACCTTGGGCAGCAAGGCGATAAACACGGTAAACGTTGAACAGTCACCAGCTTTGAGTCGCTGCGCGACGGCTTAGCAGGAAAAGAAGGCGGGATTGAATTTGGATTTTGATAACCAAAACCTATTAGATTTTATAATTTGATTGCTATAATCTATTAGTTAACGTCGAGAGACAGGGACAACCAACGTCGTGAGACAGAGGAAAAAACAATGAATCACCACCAACAGACTTACCATCAATTGGTTAGGGAACTGGAGAGCGTGCAACAGACGCTCACTCAGTCGGTACCGGACTGGGACAGTATCCCAGCTTTGAAAAAGCCCATAGCCGCTATCCAAGCGGCGCAAGAAGCCAGTCATCATATCGCTACGTCGACCCAATTACTCAAAGCACTCATGGAGAACTTCCACCTTAGATTGTGTGAGTTGGAGGCGAACCATGGCCAGTAAGAATCCAATCAAAGGCTACATTGCGTGCCCAACACACGGGTGCGGTGAAGTGTGCACGATACATGCCGTTGGCGAGCACAAAATCCTCGAAGGAGGCGACCCGCCTAAAAACAAGCGCCGGCTCGGCCAGCTTTATACGATATGCCCACGTTGCAAAACCAATCAAAGTGCAGGTAAACCGTTTCAAGACTGGTTAACAAACCACATGGTTTCCAGTCCAGAAAAAGCCATCACTGGTTATGCATCCAGTGGTGGTGATAAGTATAACCCAACGCCATCATCGAAAACCAACGAAACCAAGTCGGATAAGGCTTCTTGCGAGATTGAACCGTCAGAAATCGTAGCCACCGAAACCACAAACCTTCGGTTAGGTTGGTCGTTATTGGCATTAATTGGAACGTGCTGCCTGTTGTGGATCGCGTTATCGACCAGCAAAAAGTCAGGAATCAGCCATGAACATTGAAACGACAACCACCCATGATGACAACGTCTTGGATGAACGTGATCAACAAGCCTTAGAGGCGGTGAATGCGTTGAGACAAGAACGAGAGCAAACGGAACAATCAGAAGATCCTCAAGAGCCAGAATCAATATCTGAAGGGATCAGCTTCGGTGAAGAAGACGCGCGCATGATGTTGTCGTACGGCTTGGGCATGGTGGAAATGACCGTCGCCAGTGTGTTCGATGTGCCATTTGAAATTGAAACCCAAGCCGGTAATCAGTGGTTAGACGCCGCTTCGCCAATGCTCCAAAAATACGGCCCCGTAGGATTGAAATGGTTCGGGCAATATCAAGGTGAATTCATCTTTGCCATGGCTTCAATGACCTTGATCGGCGGATGTGCCAAACAAGTGCGTCAATTGAAGCAAGCGCAAATGGAGGCAACCGAGCCCGAAACGCCACAGGAGGCTGATGGTGAAGCTGCCCAATCCAGTGAACAAGAATAACGCCCACAATGCCGAGCATGTTTGTTATATGGGGACGACGGGCAGTTGTAAAACCACGGCCATTCGCCGGCTTAACTTCATTGAGCGCCAGTCTCAAGTGGTAATGTTTGATCCCTACAGTGAGCATCTTGAGGCACCACTTAAAGGTGGTCGCGTGCAAGCGTGTTACAGCTTTGACGAGTTCTATCATAAAGCGTGGTTTGCTCGTAAAAAAAAGGCCGCGTTTCGTTTGGCGTTGGTTGAACAAGATCGGACGCGAGAGAACCTTGAGCAGTTCGCTAATATGGTGTGGTCATTGGGTAATGGCCACCATCCTAAAAAGCTGCATTGCGTGATTGAAGAGTTAGCCAAGTTCACGCATTCACCGTCCAAACTCGATGGCATTGCTGGCGAGTTATGGACCGGTGGACGCGGGTTTGGTTTGGTTATGCATGCGACGTTTCAACGTGGCCAAGAAGTGCCAAAGACCGTGCTTGATGAATCCAAGTATGTGTATGTGGGTGCGGTCAGTTCAAGGCGCAACGCTAAGTACATCTCCGAGTATTTCGACATACCAATCGACGCCATTCTTGCGCTGCAGAGTTGCGTTGACCGTGAGCATTTAGGGCGTAAAAAGTTCGCCGATTACATCCTCAAATCCCCGGGTTTAGGGAAATGGCAGCAAGGTAAAATCTACCCAAACCGATAAAGGTAACCTAATAGGTTAAACCCTTTACCTAACAGGCTTTAGGGACTGGCGATTCTGATATGAAAGAGCCACGTTAACAGCATCAATCATTCCAAAGGAACTCCCATGAGATTGAATGTGAAAAACGTGGCGATTGTCGCCGGAATTGCGGCGGTAACGACGGGTGCAATCGTCTTTGCCGTGAATAATAAAGTCGGTGGCCTAGATAAGTTGCTCGGCCGTTCTGGCTGGTTCTAAAGGGGATCACGATGTCAGTCAAACCAATCAAACTCAATTCGATGGTTGGCGCGTCGTGGGGACAAAAAGGCACATTGCCTATCCCTAATGGCCCGACATACCACGAACTTATCCTCGAAACCAACGCGAGCGCGGCGGATATGTTACGCATCGCGATCACGCTTAATGCTGAAGAGATCTATGTCCTGAGTGGCGAAGAGCTGTTGATGCTAGAGCGTTATAAGCGACGTGATGCCATTGCGGGGCATTTTGTTATCCCGTTCAGTGACATTGTGGCGCGTACTAAAAACGGAGTGCGTTACACCGGTTTAGTGACGGAACTTGGCGATAACATTCACCTCGATATTCAGTTCAAGAGCAAAGCGGCCAACGCGACGCCGTTGTCCATTCAAGTTCATGCATGGGTGAGTAATTCTCAAGCCATGCGAGTGTTGGTGCCCATGATCAAACGCGAAACCATGCCAGCCAATGCTCAAGGTGAGAACGAGTTCACCAACTTGGTAACGAGTCCACTTATCAGTATTAGGCGCATGCACTTTATGCACGACAACATCAGCAAGCTTGAAATAGAGCGTGATTTTGTCAAAGAGTACGAAGCCAACACCTTTATTTCAGAGGCTAATGCCAAGCGGAATCAGCGTACGCCACAAGATGGTTATTTCCATTTTGACCCAATTGTTCGCGGGTTCTCTATTGATGAGTTGTTTCCAACGCAGCACAGCTCAAACCTCAAGTTTTCTGTCACGACAACGGATGTCCCTGGGTCGATACCTATCTTAGTGGAATCGGTAAAAGTCACACGTCCTGAAGTGCTGCAAAGTGGTACGGGATAAGGAACGGCGATGAAAAGCTTCTTTGATGATCTCTTAGAGTTTGGGTCGGGTGCTTTGGATTCCGTGGGGGAAAACGCATCGTGGCTTTTTCCGAGTAATGACCAATCAACTAACCCAGATAAGACTCAACAACCGAATCATCCTGTCGTCGATGACAGAGGCAATGCCGTGACCACACCTCTGGGGCAACGTCAGGCTGATCAAACCTTGCTGTATGTCGGTGGCGGAATTGGTTTGGTGGTGGTGCTGTTATTGGGCGTACTCGCGTTTCGAAAATAGGGAGAAGGTCATGCCATTAGTGTTTTGGGTATTAGGCGGCGTAGGCGCGGGCAGTCTTATCGGGATCAGCGCGAGCAAAGGAATAACCAAAGTGTTGTTTGTGGTGCTCATCATTGCCTCATGGATTTGGTTTAAAGGAGGGCAATGATGCTCGGATCATTAACATCACTAACGGGTGGTGGCGGCTTGCAAGGTGGTATGGCAGGGCCTGCGACTTCTGGAACGGCAGGTAACACCACGAACAACAGTGGATTCGAAGGCGGGCACATCAGCATAGGTGAATCCAAAGGAATGCCGTGGTGGTTCATTGTGTTGATGGCGCTATTTGCGTTGTATGCGCTGTCGAAACGCTAGCCTACAACCCACGTCATGGTCGTCCGTTCAGCAACGGTTAAAACCGGTACTTAGAGACTACTACGAACAAGCACAAACTGAGGTAGCACAAGGCTTAGAGGCAACGTATCAAATAAGTGACACTGTCATGTTGTTGCGTGGTGAGCAGCTAAAAAACAACACCAAAGAGTTGGTTGTTGTGGGATTGGCGGGAGAAATGGCCACCGGCACGTTGGCCGCCGTTGAGCATGCTAAAAAGCATGGCTTTGATTCGGTACGAGCGCATTTTTATCGTGATGGTGCCGAGCGATTCATTGCAAGACGTTTGAAATTACCGGTTCACGAAATTGAACGTCGCGGTGATGAACGGGTTTTACAAATAAGGTTAGCGGATATGGGTGGAAGAAGTTCTTCAAAAAGTCGTCAAAGCAACACCACAACGACCACGAATACCAGCAGCAGTGCAGCGGTGGGTCGCGATAATACCGGCGTGATGCTGTCGGGCGTCAGTGACTCGGACATCAATTTGACCATGACCGATCATGGCGCAATGGCCATTGCTGGACGGACCGCAGAAGAAGCGTTTGATTTTGGTACCCAAGCCTTGAGAGTCAATGAATCGGTTGTTGGAGATTCACTGAACATGGTCGATAACTCGCTGCGCGTGGTCGACAACACCGTTGACGAAGCGTTTGGGTTTGGGACTTCCGCGCTTGAAGAACAATCCGAAGTGAGCCAATACGCGATTGATTCAATCAAGTCGATGGCAGGCCAACAAACGGAAACGACCAAAGCGGCGATTGCTTTGGCCGATGGTGCTAAATCTCGAGAGCAAACCGGCACCTCTGAATCGGACAATTCAATGTTGAAGAAACTGTCTCTCACAATGGGGATCATCGGCACCATTATCACGATCGGTGTTTTGATGGCAGGGCGTTCATCATGAAACAGACTCACACACTAAGGCCTAATCAAACGTTGACGTTTAACACGGGTCAGTCCGGTAAGTACCTTATATTACGCGACACTACGCACTCGTTACTGCTGCAGGGCGATACCATGCGTCCAGTTGAGATCTTTGGTGGTGACACCGTTGATGTGTCAGCGCTAGATGAACTCGAATTACACAATCATCAGCCCGTAGATGTGACCTTTGAATACCAAGTGTCGGATTTACTGATCATGACCAAGGCTCAGAAAATCAGCGTTAACAATGCGCTGTTAGTCAGTGAAATTGAAAAGCCAATAAACGTTAGAAAACTGCTCGATCCGGTTAAGGTTAGTGACATTGTAACCCCACTAAAAGTATCTGAAATACAAACACCTACTACGATTAGTCAGGTTCAAACGCCGATCAATGTCAATCGAGTGACCGAGCCGGTTACCGTCGACCAAATCACACAGCCGTTGACCGTTGAACGTATTCAACAACCGGTGAATGTTGAGGTCGGGAATGCGTCGCTAAACGTGCAAGCGACCATCACCAATAGTGAACTGAAGGTCACGTCGGATCCTGAGCGGGTGACGTTTGCGAAAATCGGCAATGGAACCCTGCAATTAACGGGGCGAACTCAGACCATCCGAGGAAAAACCACAAGACAGATCCTCATTTTACAAGCGGCTTCGACCAACAAAGCGTCGGTCATGGTTCAAGAGTTTTTGGAGTTACGCCCGGGCGGGCATTTGATGCTCAACACTAACCAAGCCGTGAGCTTGAAAGGCACTGCGAGCGACCGCCTTAAAGTAGGAGAAGCGCTATGATGTTGTCATTAACCAATCCTGAGCTTACGAGCGCTAATGATAGTTTGTTGAACGTGGAAGCAGAGCACGACAATCAGATGAAATTCATTTTCGGCTCAAATCGAAAGGCGTCGTTCCCACTTTCTAACCATGTTGAATTGCTCGATTTGACCCTTAGGCGCTTTAAGCAATCGCAAGCAACGCCGCATAGCCAGAGCAGTAGTTCCTCTCGGATTTTGGCGAAACCTGGCATTGTCTATATCAGATTTCTCAGGGCCAACAAAACGCAAGTGTCTTCCCGTCTCCTGTATCTGTATTTTGCCTCGAATTCCCTTTATGGCTATCCATTGTTTCTTATAAAACCGAAAGCCGCGGCCAAACTTGAAATTACCGTCTCCAACGTTGACGCCAGCGTTACGCTGCATTCGAGACTCCTAGTGAAATCGGAGGACGAATGAGATGGATACTGTTACTCGCCAGTGGCTTACTGGCTGGAGTGTACCTTATGAATAAGAAAACCATCGATGAGTCGGTTAACAACTTTGTGTTGTCTGCTCGCAGTGAAGCTCGAATGCTTGGTGTTCATGGTGATTTGAAGAAAGTTGTCCGTAGAGCCTTGCAGATCTCACCATACGATTTCGGTATCACCGAAGGACTTCGCACCGCCAAGCGGCAATACAAGCTCTATCAACAAGGCTTGAGCCAACTAGACGGCCACAAACGTCCAAGTCGTCATCAATCCGGCCATGCGATTGATTTCGTGGCTTACGATGAAAACAACAAGGTGACATGGGACTTTAAGTATTACGAAGCGATCAGCAAAGCCTTTAAACAAGCGGCTAGGGAGCTCGAAGTCTCAATCATTTGGGGTGGAGACTGGAAAAGTCTTAGAGATGGTCCACACGTTGAATTGAATCGTTTGGTGTACCCATGATTGGCGCGTTATTGAATCTGGTGACTGGTGGTGTAGCCGCGTATAAGCAGCTTAATCAAAACAAAGCTGAGGCGTTAAAGCGTAAAGACGAACTCGAAAATGAGAAGCATCAGGCGAGGGTGCGGCGATTACAAAATGGCGAAGAGCAGGCCAGTAACCTTGATGAAATCAGCATTCGAGATAGGGGATTTAAGGATGAATTTATCCTGTTAGTCGTCTTCGTGCCACTCATCTTGTCCTTCATTCCCAATTACGCGCCATATGTCGAGCAAGGATTCGATGCACTGCAGAACATCCCTAACCCTTATTGGTTTGTTGTCGGTGCCGTTGTAATTGATACGCTAGGCATGCGCGCCATGGTGCGATACCTATTGGAATACTACGTATCTCGATGGAAAACGAAGTGATGGCGTTTCTTGATGCGTTAATCATTGCACTGATTACAGGTGGAGTCTCAAGCCTTGGCACGATTGCGGCTTTGAAAACGGATATCAACTGGATAAAACGAGTGCAGCAAGACCAAGAGCAACGGATACGAAAATTGGAGGATCCCAATGGCTAAGAAATAGACTAAGTAACGAGATTATGGAGAGCTACACAACCAGAACAGGTGAGTGGTCAAAGCGAACATCTTGCGGAAACACTAAAAACCTCTCACCACTATAAAAGTGGCGCTTTTGGTTAACAATTTATAATTGCCTGTAATTCTATAATCTAGCTTTACCATTAATGATTTAAATCACTGTTATTGTTAGGGTTATTTGCTATAATGCTTTCGTTTAAATCAGATAAATTAGAAAATCCTGAATTTTATCTGTTTCATAACTGCTATAGCTAATATCAAGCTTTCATCATAATAATCATAACGATATTGAATGATGCACTATGTGGAGAAAATGTGAGGGATATAGTCAATAAATTGCGTGATGCTCGTGAAAAGACTGAGCTAACCCTGATTAAAAGTGAATTGCTAAAAGAGCAACACAGATTAGAGAAGTTGCGCGATGACTTAGAAGAAAGAGAAGAAAGCATCGATGAGTATGCCAAATATGAGGCGCGTGATGTTGAATATCATAGTCAAGGGTATGCAGCCTTCTTCAATACAAGAATGGAAAAGGACAAAAGTATATTGACGTTATCTGTTGTTGGTATCGGTTACCTTGCGACATTTGCCAAGTTAGGTGACGATAAACTGATTGGACTTGAATTTTTCCTTTTTTGTATTGCGAGCCTTTCATTTCTCACTTCCATTGTTGTTGTAATACATATATTTAAAATCAATGCTGATTACATTACAGCGATATTGGGTCAAAATCCTCAAGTTCAACAAAAGGCTAAGTATCTTGGTCGACGTCTCAAGTGCGCAGATAGAATCGTCTTTTGGTCATTCATTCTAGGCCTAGTAAGCACGATTATTATGGGCTACATAGCTTCGAATATTTAGATGATGCATGAGTAACAAAAATGGTTGTTGTGAACTTAAAGAAGAGTTTTTCTGGTGCAACTGATCTAAACCCCAACACACCCCAATCAATCCTCAACAAAAAAATGAGAGTAAAAAGCGTGACCAAACCAACTAATAAACCACAAACATCTGTATTTCAATCGGAGAAAGAAAATCAATTAGAACAAATACTTAAAGGTACTGGTGGTACAGTTAAGAGTAGTGTCGAAGGGATTCAGGATTTACGTCCAGTACCGCCATCACGTCCAAGTAAGAAAAGCCGCCAACAAGGTTCTTAAGATCAGCACCAACGCTTACCACTTTTGGTCGGCGTTGTTTTTTTGTGTAAGAGGGATGAGGTGTTGTCTAATGGAGTTTTATGAACCAGTTTTTTGAAAGTGAAACGACTCAGCGAGTAATTGCGAAGTTCATTAATAGAATTGATGGATTAACTTATGAGTCAGATTTCGAAAGTACTCGTAGCAAACACTTACTTGTTGTCTGTAAGTCTATAAAAAATAACCCAGAGTCATGGGATCAGCGTTGCCAAATAAATATTGGTTGGATTAGTGAGCATTTAATTCATTTTTTCGAAGATAGAACTACTAACTTGGATAAAGACGATTTAGATAGCGCAATGGGCTTACTATTCAGGTTTCTTCTAGAATTTCATTTATCCACACCAAATGACATTCATAGGGATTTGGAGAAGGCTAGGCGTTTCTGCACTGAAAATTCAGCAAGCTTTACCGAAGAGGGGCAATCAGACATTCATTTTGCAGTTAGTGAAATGCCGATTGCTATCTTGAAGGAAATCGCCAACAGTCCAGCCGTCGAAAGTGTGCGAAAATTACACCAGGCCAAATCAAGTTTCGAAGAGACCAAAAATTCATGGGACAAAGAATTAACTGAAAGGGAAGAACGGGCATTAAACTTAAAGCAGTCTCTCGATACGTATAAAGATGCTTTTAATTTTGTTGGGTTGAGTGATGGGTTTAGTAAACTAGCGGAACAAAAGCAAAAGGAAATTAAAAGCGTTCTGCAATGGCTCAGAATAGTGTCTATCTTAATCTTATTGCCTCTTGTATTAGAAGTGTCATACGTGCTCTTGAACATTGATAAAGGTGCTGAGCTAACAAGGGGGATGATGTTGGTAGCTTTACCTACCGCCTCCCTGATTGTTATTTTGGTATATTATTTCCGAGTTCTTTTGAGTAATTACAAATCCTTACAATCTCAGCTACTTCAAATAGATCTTAGGATGACTCTCTGCCGCTTTATACATAACTATGCTGAGTATGCCGGCGATATGAAGAAGCAGGATCAAGGGTCTTTAGATAAATTTGAAAGTATAATTTTTTCAGGTATTGCTTCTAATGCTGAAAACATACCATCTACTTTTGATGGTGTTGAGCAACTGAGTAAGCTAATAAAGTCCGTCAAACAATAAAGATATAGTAAAGCAATTAGCGGTTTACGGGGTCAGTTTAGTTACTTGACTCTATGCTATTTTCAGTGCTTTGAGGATGAAGCTTTAGGAATATATATGTGGATTAAAGAAATAGACATAATAGGTGTCGGTGGAATACAAGAGCTTCAGTTGGCTCTAGATCCTAAGATGAACTTGATATGTGGACCAAATGGGATCGGAAAGACTACGATCCTTGAATCGGTTGCTCATACTTTTTCAAGTGGGAGAACAAATGTACTGAAACGAAATGCAAAATCTGGGAAAAGCCATATTCGAGCAAAAGTTGACATAAATGGCATGACAAGAATATCCAACATCGAATTTTCAGAGTTTGTTCCGAGTCAGCAGGCCCAAATAAATGGACTTAATGATCTTTCGACAAAGCTGCTCTCACTAAAAATTAACAGAACTTTCGAGCATCGAGCTCTTCCGGCTGTTGGAAAGGATACTGCAAAGCCAAATGGTAGCGCATGGAATGAAGCTAGAGCGGGCATTGATTTGAATGACGTAAAAAACTGGTTTGTTAATCGCTATCTCTATTCTCCACATAACACATTGACTGAAACTCAAATCGCTAACTATGAATTGGCGAGGGACAGCTTTTCTGCATTAAATGAAAAATTCACATTTAGTCGAGTTGACGCTTCATCAAATGAGATTTTGGTAAATACTCCGACTGGAGAGATCTACTATGAGTATCTGTCTTCAGGTTTCAAATCATGCATTTCGATTATATTTGGGATAATAAAGGAAATTGAGTTCAGATTTGTTGACCCTCAAGTTAAGGCAAGAGATTTCGATGGAATTGTCTTGATTGATGAAGTTGAACTTCATTTACACCCTGAGTGGCAGACGATAATCACGTCAGTCCTTACTGAGATATTCCCAAACACTCAGTTTATCTGTACGACTCATAGTCCGCATATAATTCAATCGGCACAGCCAAATCAAATAATTGCAATTGAAAGCCTTGATGGTAAAGCGACACAGCGTTCTTTACCAAGTTCAGAGCATGGATTCAAAGGTTGGACTATAGAAGAAGTGCTAATGGATGTCATGGGAATGTATGATTTGAGAACTGATGCCTTTACTGAATCCATCAATAGGTTTGAATCTGCGATAGAAGAGGAAAACTATCATGCTGCTTTATCTGCATACAATGCTCTAGATTCGATGCTTCACCCAAATAATCATATGAAAAAGATGCTGAAATTCCAGCTTGCTTCTATTCAAGGGGCTGCAATTGATTAAGCTGAATAAGCCAGTGGCTCCTGATTATCTTGATGATGAGACTGTGGTTCGTCTTACGGAGTCATTCAAAGTTACCGGAAAAAATGTATGGAATCATGATGATATTAAAAGTGCATTGCTTCTAAGTAGCTCTAGTAAATGCGCATATTGTGAATGCAAGCTAAATGCAGAGAGTAATTATATGGAGGTAGAGCACTTTGAAGACAAAAGCTCAAATCCAGACAAAGTTGTTCTTTGGGATAATCTGTTACCTTCATGTAAAAGGTGTAATGGAGCAAAAGGGACTCACAATGTATCGCTTGAGCCTATAGTCAACCCTTTTGTAAACGAGCCCAAATCTCACTTGGGGTTTAAATTGTATAGATTAACTAATAAGACTAATGTTGGTAAAAATACAATTGACGCACTAAACCTAAATCATTCTGAGCGAGCTGTGATTAAACGCTTCGAAATCGGCGAGCAAGTTTTATCATCTATAAACGACGCTCATGATAGGTACCATGCTTGGTCAGTCGGTGGACAAACAACACGTTCAAAAAACATACTTGTTGGTGGCGTTGAAGGCTTACTTCTAGAGTGTCAACCATGCTCCTCATATTCCGCCACTACTGCAACTGTTTTACACAATGAGTTACGTTATGTTCAATTGGTCGAACTGCTTAAAATTGAAGGACTTTGGAACGACGTTCTTAATGAACTACATCATGTTTCATTAGGTCTAGTGTTGGAATGCTCTTAATCGAGCACTGACGACTCGAGAGGTAAATACTCTGGACCTCGAGCTTAAAAAATCAAAAAAGTAGTTCAGAATAGTTAACAGATAGACTTGCGCAAACCTGGAGCCTAAAAATGGAATGGAATAGGAGAGACATACCTTTTTCTCGGCATCTTATAATAGGGATTCATTAGCAGCATGACTTGGAATTTTTGGTCTTATTATGCTGATGATAATTCCCTAAGGTCTGCGTGAAGTATTACTTGAATTTGGTCGGCACCCAAGGTTTCGCTGGCATACGGCGACCGCCACGAAATGGCAAAGGATGCTCTTTAGGTGGGTAAAACTTTGGGGAATCAATTCGGCCGTGGCGTTCAACGAGCTGACGATGCTCGTCGCGCCAATACGCAAAACTGAGCAATTCTTTCGGATTAAACTCGCGTCGTTCAGGCGTGATCAAGGTGGCACGGTCAAAGTGAACCCTAAATCCATTCCAACGATGGTCTAAAGGCAAATAACCGCGAGCGTGGATGTTCATCAATTTTTCGGCCATCGGGTTCACAGGGACTTCACCTGAGAGCCAACGTTGGACCGTGATCGGTTGAACGTGAAAAAAGGCCGCGGCGTCGTGGATATCATCAAAGTGATGATGCACGAGATCCGCAAAGTGTGGCGTGAGCATGTGATCTCCTTCAAAAATTAAGACAAGCGTGCAAAGTTTTTTTCCTCCTCATAAAGTGTGTTTGTAGTAGAAAGTCTCTGGAAACGTCGACACGTCAGCGTAAAAATCAGAGACACGAAAACAAAGTATAGCCAACAATATCAAACTCAACGCGCATAAATGTGCAGACAAAATCCATAAAACCAACGACATTAAGGACTTAATTCAGCGTTGTGTGCAAAATCTTCAAGGACTAAGGTACTGAATAGTCTCAGATTTCAATGTACACCACTGCGTATTATGTCTGCTTATGTTCAATCGTGCATATCTCCTTGAATCAGTGCA